>NZ_FRBE01000018.1 GCF_900142535.1 Fibrobacter sp. UWEL | reverse complement strand
CCGCACCATCAATTTAGCCAAAGGATTTTTTTCATGATCGCCAGAAGGCTTTATTTGAACTCCCCAGCATAGCTGGGGGTTTTCGTTTTATCCAACAAAAAAAGACTCGCCATAAGCGAGTCTTTATACCCTACGTGGGGAAAGGAGTCTAGACTAATGATCACTTGGCAACTTTGTTGCCCTAGTGAGAATTGTCCACTTTGTGGAGGAAGGCGAAGTCCAAGCAAAAAAAGGACCGCCGTTAGGCAGGTCCTTTATACCCGAGTGATGGGTGGGAGTCCTTTAACCCTACGTGGGGAAAGGAGTCTAGACTAATGATCACTTGGCAACTTTGTTGCCCTAGTGAGAATTGTCCTCATTGAGGAGGAAGGCGGAGTCCAAGCAAAAAAGGACCGCCGTTAGGCAGGTCCTTTATACCCGAGTGATGGGTGGGAGTCCAGAGGGCGGGGATCTACCCGCCCTTTGCATCTCTTTAGAACGAATAAGTAGCGTCGAGGCGAGAGAAGAGGCGGCCTTCACCCTGGAACGGGTTACGGAACAGCACGTCTTCAGCAACGGTCACGTCGATCTTCAACTTTTCTTCGATGTTGATACCGAAACCGAAACCAACGTGGTCCTTGTTGGAACCGTCAGCCAGCGGATTGGTAGTGAAGAAGGTGCCGTCATCCTTGCAGATGCCATAGCGTTCGTTGTTGTAAATGTTCTTTTCGTTCTTGGAGCATTCGGTATAAGTGATGGACTTCTGGCCGCCAACGCGGATTACGAACCAATCCCACCAAATGTTACGTTCGATACCGAAGGAAATCTTACCACCGATGTCGGAACGCTTGTCCCAGTTATGATCGCCATCTTCATCGCGAGCATCATAAATCCAGGAACCACCAGCAACATTAGAGTCGTAAACGTAGTCGTGAGCCTTCAGCTGACGCCATACGAAGTCAAGACCCATCCAGAAGAAGCCACGGTTCATAGCAACGTTGATGCCGAGACCAGCCTGAGCGTTCTTATCGTCAATGCCAGGAGCAGTTGCCAACTTCATAGAAGCTGCCGGAACCAATTCACCATCGATAGCTTCGAGAGTGAAGAATGCACGAGCCTTAGCGAGGAAAGTGAAGTCGCCATTTTCAAAGAAGTCATAGTGACCCGGACCATACTGGATACGAGCAATACCGAAAGATGCTTCATAGGAAGTACCGCTGCTGGTCTGGATGTTCAAACCACCATCTGCCTTAACGATGGAAGCGTGAGCATCTTCATCCGGCTGGTAGGAACCGCTTTCGTCCAGATCACCACCATCCTGGTGAGCAATATAGATGTGCAAGCCCATAGCGTCACCGCTAGAGAGAGTCCAACCCAAGAAACCGTCAAAGTTAGTCACAGTTTCAGGAACCTTGGCATATCTGCCAGTGCCAGTCTGCACGCGGCTCGGGAGGTACATAGACAGATCTTCATCAATGCGACCAAAGAGACCACCGATGGTGAACTTCGGATCAGGATTGTTTTCATCGCCCAAGGACAGGGAGAAGATACCACCGAAAGTGGGATGCTGAGGATCGTAGTTACCACCAGCCTGGAGGTTGTTATCGGTATAGGCACCGAAACCACCAATCAAATAGTTAGAATAAAGGTTTGCGTTAGCCGGGTTATCAAAGATGCTTACATCGTCCATGATATAAGTAGTGTTCTTACCCATAGATTCTACACGTGCGAAGGTTGCAAATGCGGAACCAACGCCAAATACGCCAATTGCAGCACCGACGGCAGCAGCAGTTCTTAAGTTCATTATAAACTCCTCTGTAAAATTCTGTTTTAAAGTTAGCTTTATAAAATCAAAAACGCAATAAAAATTTAAACAAATGTAACTTTTTTAAAGATTTTTTTAACAAAAAAAAGGCCGGGCACGAATGCCCAGCCTTTTTTGACACTTTTCTGAGAATTATTCAGAGAAGGTGAACGGAATAGTCACAGTGGTGTTACCAGACTTAACAGTTCCGAACTTCCAACGAGAAACGGAAGTCTTGATTTCCTGGTCGAATTCACCGAAGCCAGTAGTAGAGGATGCGATGGAGATGCTGATAATTTCGCCACCCGGAGCAATTGTGAACTTCAGGGTAACCTTACCGGCAAAGCCAGGCTTCTTCTTCAGGAACTTGTTATAGATGTGACGGAGACCCGGAGTACGCTGCTTAACCACTTTCTGGATTTCAGACTTACTACGAGAACCACCACCGGCGCCCATGTCGATATCACGTTCAGACGGAGTTCTGATGGAACCCTTAGCCTTAGTAGCGATACCACCGCCACCACCGCCAAGGAGGCCAGCCAGACCGTCACCGATACCACCGGAACCGCCTTCTGCGTAACCTTCGTTAAAGCCGCCGTCTGCCTTACCGCGACGACCACCGAGCTGAGTCTTACCAGTAGTCTGGAGGCCAGCCACGTCCTTCAGCACCTTGTCAATGTCCTTAGAGAACTTCTGGTTCTTCATCAGGTCATATGCGCCGGCGCTGGCGTTCTTGGTCTGAGCAGTGAGGAGCTTCAGCACACCGCGAGTCTGGGGAGCGTTGGGCTGACCCTTACCACGGGGCTTACCACCGCCACCAGCCTTCTTACGAGGCTTCTTCGGCTCTTCCTTCTTCTTTTCTTCCTTCTTCTCTTCCTTCTTTTCTTCCATGGTCATGGAAGCTACGAGTTCGGTGTCAGCCTTTTCGTCAAAGACGACTTCGTCAACGACCTGTTCGTAGGTGGAAGCGAGAAGACAGATTGCAATGGCAACTGCAAGAGAGATACCTGCAATAGCGCCCATCTTCTTGTCGGATTCCGGCATCAAAGACGCTACTAAAGGATCAACTGCGGGAGATACTTTCTTAGCCATAGTTTAGTCCTCCCCACCGTTCTTTTCCATCACGGCGAAGGAAACGTTAGTGTAACCATTCAGGCGAGTATCCGGGCCAGTGTAATCGCAAGTGGGAACACCTGCAATACCGCAGGTAGCCATCACCTTGTACATCACATCGTAAGGAATGTTCTTATCGATCTGAACAACAACGCTACCTGCTGCATCACCGGGCTGGTTTGCTGCGAGAGCTGCGTCACGTTCAGCCTTACGGCGTTCGTGCAATTCAGCGAGAACGGGGGCCACACAAAGATCTTCCTGATTCAGGACATCGTCAGTAGGAACAACTTTCTTGTTGTCAACCACGACGTATTCTCTATCGATCACAACCACCAGAGAAACTTCTGCGGGCTGCTTCTTAGAGACGGAAACCGGAAGGATCAAGTTTTCAGCCTGAGTTAAGAGCTGACCTTCTGCGTCCATGTTCTTAATCATGAACACCAGAATAATGGTCATCATGTCCATCATGGACGTAATCGAGAACGGGACGTCTTCACCGTATTTACGACTTTTTCTTGCCATGATTAACCTCCCAGCTTAGCAAGGTTGATCTTGCCAAAACCGGCTTCTTTAGCGCGGTCCATAAGTTGAATGATCTTGTCGAACTGAGTATCGTCGTTAGCAACGATAATGATGTTGTCAGCGTCGTCAAGGTCGATAAACGTGGTATGGATTGCGATAAGATCCTTAGCGATCAGGTCATATGCGGACAGCGGAGCAATCATATTCTTTGCAGCTACATCCGGTTTCAGAGTACGGACAGAGTTTTCTGCAAGAGTAGCGATTGCCTGGCCTGCACTGGGCTTCACGAGGGTAGCGGGCTTCTGAGCACCACCGGGACCTTCGCCAACTGCCATGAGGAAGTTGTTGTTGCCATCGACGTATGCGCTATCAGCGACTGCTTCTTCAGCGGTACCACCGTTGGAGTAAACAGCCCAAATAATCTTACCGGGATCTTCTTCAGATTCCTTCTGGATTGCCCAGAGCTGGATAGCTTCGATTTCGTAAAGATACTTATCCTTATCCATTTCGCTGCCATCCTGGCACTTGGGACCATGTCCACTTTCTACTGCAGCCTTCACATCATCCGGAGAATGAGTGATGAGCTTTGCATCGGACTTGCAACGGAACGTCCACATTTCCTTGAAATAGACGTTCGGCTGGAAACCACCGCGAGCACCGATAACGAGGTAGTCGCTGGTAATTGCCAAAGACAAGTTCAATGCCTGTTCATCGGGAGGCGGCTGGTCGTCGCTGTTGGACATAACGCTGCGTTCGGGCAGGTTAACTTCCACAATAGCGAGCTTAGAGAAAGCAGCCATGGACAAGAGCATAGGAATCAAGATTGTGAACAAGCCCATTGCCGGCAACAGGTCCGGTTCTTCAGGCTTTGCTGGTTTCTTAAGTTGTCTTGCCATATTTATTTAACTCCAGTTAATTGTAATTACCTAAACAATTATGCCAAGGAGTTGATGATCTTGAGGCCCTTTTCTTCCATTTCCTGGATCAGGCGTTCGGAGTTCATGTTGAGGAGGCCAACGATGACCAGCAGGGGCACTGCAGAGAGAAGGCCGAGGAGGGTGGTACCCATAGCGATAGCGATACCGTCAGAAAGAGCCTTAGCACGTTCAGAAGCCGGCTTGTTAGCAACAGCGTCGAAGGTGAAGATCAGACCGTAAATAGTACCCATCAGACCGAGCAAGGTAGAGATGGAAGCCATAACCTGGATGATGGAGATGTAACGAGTCAGACGGGGAGCTTCAGTAAGGAAAACTGCATCGCAAGCAGCAGTCATGGTTTCGCGGCCACCGTTACGAGCAGCAACGATTGCAGCCATAACGCGAGCAACCGGGAGCTTGGTCTTGTTAGCGAGGCTCAGAGCCTGGTCATACTGCTGAGAAGAGATGAGCTTACCAAAGTCAGCCAGGAACTTAGCACGGCCAGAGCCGCTCTTCACCATGATGTAGACAAAACGTTCGATGGAGAAACCAAGGCCGATCAGGAAGACGACCAAGATGATCCACATGAACTGCCAACCATCGGATTCGGGGCTGAAAGATTGAAGCATTTTAGACATTAGAGTACTCCTTTAATGAGTGGTTTTTATGTTTTTTTGAAATATTGAAGTTCATATTAAATTTTTTTGAGCGAATTGGGGAGATTTGAGTGGTAAAACTTAATTTACGATACCCAAATACCCAATTTTTATCAAAAAGAACGGGGGAACCCTATGAACAAGGTCCCCCGTAAATTTGTTTTTACCGCTAGATTTCACCTGCGCCGGTAGATGCAGCGGCGGGTGCCGGTGCCGGAGCAAGCATCTTCTTCAGTTCAGCAAGCTTTGCCTTCAACTTTTCGTTTTCGGCCTTGCCTTCCTTGATGATGTCGCGGTAGGTAGCGATCTGTTCTTCCGGAGTCATCACTTCGGACTTGGAGATCTGTTCGATACGTGCCTTGGTCTTGAAGTAAGACGGATCAGAGAACAAGGTAGACGGGTCAAACTTTTCGATCTTGGTGTTCAGCACTTCGTTAGCTTCGTCAATGGACTTGAGAAGTTCGAACAGCTTTGCAGTCCACTGGTTGTCAATACCGTAGTAGGCAGAAGCCTTGATACCGGTCTGGCAAACGGGGATTGCAGCCTGCTTAGCAGCTTCAGAACGATTGCTCAATTCTTCACGATAGGCTTCCAGGTCTTCGTGGACAGCTTCCATAGCGTCTTCCTTGACCATGCCTTCGTATTCAACGTATTCCTTCACGATGGCAGCAGAGTCAGGCAGCGGAGAGTTAGCGAATGCGTCGGCAACTTCCATGTACACAGATGCGCTCTGGTAGTACATTTCAATGTAGCCTTCTTCAGCTTCGACCACGTCCTTGTTGTAGAAACCCTGGTCACGAGCAAGGTCGATATTCTTCTTGAAGATCGGCTGAGCCTGTTCGTAGTAGCTGGGGAGCTGCTGAACAATACCGATACGTTCTGCGAAGCGTTCGTCTTCCTTCTTGCCGTTCAGTTCCTGTTCACGAATCTTCTGAGCCATGGTCACGAAGAGCATACCCATCTTGTTGGTGGCACGGAAGGTCCACTTTTCAGATGCGTAGGTTGCAGACTTGGAGTACTGGCTCATAGCCTTCTGGAGGATGTCCACCAGCTGCTTAATCACCTTAGCCTTATCCTTATCCTTACCCTTGATGACAATCGGGGTCATCTTGTTGTATTCAGCTTCGCCCAGATAGAATGCAGCTTCAGCAGGAACTGCCGGATCAGCATTCTTAATCTGCAGACCGTACTTATCGTAGTTCTTCAAGGTAGCGTCATAGTCAGCCACAGCGTTCTTTTCGTCCTTCAGTTCCATGTAGGCACGAGCAGCACCGATGTAGGCAGCGATCAGCTTTTCCTTGTCTTCGTTATACATCTTGATGAAGTTGTGATATTCCTTGGCAGCCAGGTCAAACTTCTTGCCGTTTGCGTAGGCCATGGGGATGGAGAATGCAGCATCCAGAGCGTAGGAGCTCTTCGGGTAATCGCGGACCAGGTCCTTGTTACAACGGATAGCTTCATCAACCATCTTAGCTTCATCGTAGCTCAAGCATGCGCTATAGAGGTAGCCCGGAGTACGTTCATCCTTCGGATAGCGCTTGTAAGCGATTTCGTAAGTCATAGCAGCAGTCTTCTTATCCGGTACGGAGTCGTAAGTCTGTGCAGCGGAAGCAATGGCGAGGAATGCCATGGAGTCCGTCGGGAAGTTGTTGGTGATGAACAAGTAGGTGTTAGCAGCTTCGCGGAGGAGACGTTCCTTTTCCTTAGCAGCATTCTTGCTGTTAGCAGGAACAGCAGCGCTTTCCTTCTTGTATGCACCTGCGGCACGAACGATACCCTTGATGGTGAGCGGAGACTTAGCATACTGCTTCGGCAACATCATGAAGGTCTGTGCGGCCTGAGTGAACTTGTTAGCGGATTCGTAAGCGGCAGCAGCTTCGAACACAGCCTTATCAGCAATGTCGATCTGCGGGTAACGCTTCACGAGGGCCAGGTAAGCGCCAGCACCCTTTTCGTACTGCTTAGCCTTGACAGAAACTTCTGCCTGCTGGAACAGAACGTAAGCGATAGCCTTTTCGATTTCCTTAGCCATGGAATCGTTGTAAGTCGGCTTCTTCTTGTCGCTGTACTGCTTGAAGAGCCATTCAAATTCGGTAAGTGCTTCATCCAGCTGGCTAGATTCCAACAGGGACTGAGCGAGCATACGGCTAATAAGCAAGATATACTGATGGTTGGGATGATCCTGCTTCAGCTTGCGGAGTTCGGTAACGGCAACCTTGAACTGCTTTGCATCGTAGTGAACGATTGCAGCGTTGTAAGCAAGTTCTGCAGCTTCCTTGTTCTGGCCGAACTTAGCCATGTAGCGCTTAACCTGTTCGAAGTATGCCTTGGTTTCGGGAAGTGCGTATGCCTTAACAGCATCGTCACCGGCCTTATTCTTCTTAGCAGCTTCGCGAGCCTGGTCCATCATGAGCACAGCGTTATAGCCAGCTTCTTCCTTCTTCAGGAGAGCGTCGGAACCCAGGGGACGACGACCGTAACGGGTAGTATCGGTGTCGACGATCCAGTTGAACATCTTGGCAGCGTTAGCAAACTGGCCCATTTCCTGGTAAACGAGAGCGAGGTTGATGTGAACCTTGTATTCGTCCCAAGTCGGTTCCTTTGCATAGCGCTTCAGGAATGCTTCGTAAGCCTTAATAGCTTCTGCATACTGCTTCTTACCGGCTTCCAGGTCACCTTCCTTGGTGAGCTTAGCAGCGCGGGAATGATGGTACTGCGGAATATCGAGCATAGCGCCGCGAATTGCAGTTTCAGCATTCTTCACAGATTCAGGATACTTCTGGTTCTTCTTGTACCAGGAAGAGTTACGGTCATAACGCTTCACAACAGTGTAACGATGCTGCTGAGCTTCTTCAAACTTCTGCTGCACGATCAAGATTTCGATCATTGCAATATCAGCAAGAGGAGCGTCGATGTAGTCAGCGTTAATGCTCATCAAGCGCTTGAAGGACTGGACAGCTTCTTCGTTACGGTCATGGTCCTTGTTCTTCATACCGATACGGTAGTAGACGGAGTCCTTGAAGTTAACCTTCTTGTCCTTCAAGAAAGCTTCAGCTTCCTGAACACCACCACCTTCCAAGTCAGAGAATGCGGCGGCCATGAAGTCCATTGCTTCACCGCGCAAGTCTGCAGGGTATTTGCCCTTATCGGCACCGATGATGTAGTTGTAGTACTGGATTGCTGCAGTTTCGAATTCTGCAGTTTCATAGTAGGATTCAGCCAAGTGGTACATGGCCAATGCAGCTTCCTTACCAGTCAGGTTGTCGAAACCAGTCACCTTCTTATAAGCGCTGATTGCATCCTTGAACTTACGGTTCATGAAGTGGTATTCTGCAATACGGAGCCATGCCTTAGGAACAAGGCCGTTTTCCGGGAAGGTCTTTACGAGGCGATCACGGAGCTTGTAAGCCTTGTCGTCTTCGCCGCTAGCTTCCAGAACTGCAGCAGCCTGGTACATAACGGTCGGGGTCTTGCTTTCCTTGGGATACTTGTCGATGTATTCCAGGAAGTAACCCAAAGACTTCTGGTGATCAGCCTTGGGAAGGTCATCGATGTTAGCGCACTTAGCCGGCTTGTTATCGCGGTCTGCGCACCATGCAACATCTTCTTCGTACTGAGCAGTCTTGTCGAGGAACTGCTTTTCTTCGAGCTGGAACTGATAGTGACCGAGCTGCTGGAGAGCGGAAGCGCAACGTGCGTTCTGCTTACCCTTACAGTTGTTCACCTGCTTTTCCCACTGGGTAATAGCATCAGTCATACCCTTTTCATCAAGGCCACCGGAACGGCAAGCCTGTGCGGCCTGGTTCTTAGCAACCTTATAAGAGCTAGCGCAAGATTCATATCCTGCATTGCCCTTACCGATGGACTTACACTTAGCCATCAATTTCTTTGCTTCTGCAGTCTTTTCCTTACATGGGTCTGCGGCAAAAGAAGTGCCTACCAAAGAGGCAACAATTGCCGAAACGAGCAAAAGGTTTTTCATTGTACTCTATCCACCTATGAAATCATAAAAAAGGGAAGAACCCGGATTACTCCAGGTCCTCCAATGCGTCAAGTTCCTGCTGAGCTTCCTGAGAAACACCAGCGCCCTGGCCCATCTTGGTCTTTGCAGTTGCCAAGGTAAAGCCTGCGTCATCCAAGATACGCTTACGGTTGGATTCGAAGCGGTCACTCTGGATGGCCTTCTGACTGAAGGCTGCATAATCTTCGATAGCCTGGTTAGCCTTGTCGAAGGAAGGCTGCAGAGCTGCGCGCTTGCTTTCCACACGAGGAGTGGGGAGCTGGCGAGCGAGGTCAAGAGCCTTAACCTGGACGGAGTCGAATTCGTCCTGCATAGCATCGAATGCCTGGCGAGCGGAGTCGCGAGCTGCAACAGAGACAACCGGCTTTTCGGTACGCTTTTCAGCCTGTTCAAGGGCTTCCACAGCGTTCTTATAGTTCTTCTTCATGAAGTGGCAGTAACCAATCACCAGGTATGCTTCAGAAACCAGGAAGGAATCCGGATACTTGTTGATGATCAACTGAGCGGGCTTCATGGCTTCATCCGGCTTATTCACCTTCAGGAAGGACCATGCAATACCGAGAACTGCTTCGTCGTACACCGGAGAAGAAGGCTGAACCTGATGGTACATTTCAACTGCGGCTGCGATGTCCGGCTTTTCGCCAGAGAAGAAGAGGTGACCCAGCTTCACGCGAGCAGCATCCTGCAAGTCGCTTTCAGACTGGTTGGAATAGGGCTGTTCGGTAATGTCGCGGAAGCAGTTTTCAGCTTCGTCGAACTTGCCGAGACGGCTATAAGCGATACCCATGGTATAGCGAGCATAGAAGTAGTTTGCGTTACCCGGGAGAATAGCAGCCAGCAGGTCAACAGCTTCCTGATAGAGGCCCTGTTCGAACTTAATCTGACCTGCAACGTAGTCAGCGTCAGCCTTAACGTCGCTTTCACCAAACTTCTGAGCAATACCCTGGTACTTGGACATAGCGTCAGTGTACTTGCCTTCCTTATAGTCGATGTTCATCAACTGGAAGTGGTACTTAGCACGCTGGTCACTCTGAGGATAGCGCTTGATAGCATCTTCGTACACGGACTTTGCAGCCTTGTGCATACGGAGGTTTTCGAAGGACTTTGCCTTATAGAAAGCAGCCTGGTCAACAAGGTGGAATGCGGGGTACTTGGTCTGAACCTTACCGAAAGCATAAGCAGCCTTCAAGAATTCACGGTTCAAGTAGAGACGCATTGCAGCACGGTAGTCGTTTTCAGGTTCGATCTTCAAGCGACGATAACGTTCTTCACCGATCTTTTCTTCGCGAGTGTCACCGAAGCGAGAAGTAATCTTCACAGCCCAGATGAAACCACGATTCTTCTTGGCATAGAGGTCATCGTGAGACATTTCGAGATCCAGTGCCAGGTAACGGAAGATGGAAACATCCTTAACGTTAACAGTAGCACCAACTACCGGGTAACCTTCCTTGGTGAAGCGAGCGCGAACGCCAAGATGCGGAGACAGGTAGTAAGTCAAAGTAAAGCTCATTTCCGGGCTCAGACCATCACCACCTTCATCAGGATCGTGGAACACGTCGATGAGGGAGATTTCTGCCTTAGCTTCGAGAGCGCGGTTGAAACCGCGGTAGAAGAAGGACAGGTTCAGGTTTGCGGGAATGTTGTAAGCGTCATCGCGAGAGCCACCGAAGAAGCCCGGGATGATGAATGCGCTTGCATCTGGATCAGTTGCAACAGCAGGCTGTGCAATGTTCTGCAGGGCAACGCCAACCAAGAGGTAACCATACTTGGAGGATGCCAGCGGATTCCAGCTAAGGCCTACGTCAGCACCGATGGTCACCTGCTTCACAGCGTCGAACTGGTTGATGTAGAGGACGGAGAGGTCCACACCCAGGGAGACGCACTGCAGGAGGTTGTAAGCATAACCAAGCATGAAGGCATATTCACCGTAGTCCGGACCGTCGTCAATGCCGGCACCGTTTTCGAAGAAAGAGAAGCCCAAAGTATGCTTGTAATCAATGGGGTAAGTCAAGCTCACGTATTCCTGGCTTGCTTCACCGCTAATAGAACTAAAGAATGCAGCGCTAAATTCCAGCTGTTCGGTTTCTGCGATAGAAGCCGGGTTCACATACATGGAGGTGTTGCCACCGAATTCTGCGAACCAGTCATTCTGCTGGTACTTATGGGGAGAATAAATGGCATCTGCAAACAAAGAGGTGCTGGCTACGGAGAGTCCGAAGACTGCTGCTGTTTTAAGAAAACTTGAACGCATCACCTACTCCTTTAATTGATATCCGTACGGATAAACTCAATACGACGGTTCTGAGCACGACCTTCCGGGGTCTTGTTGGAGGCGACCGGCTTAGTGTCACCCATACCATCAGTTACCATACGGCTTTCGTTAATGCCCTTCTCAACGAGGAAGTTCTTAACGGCTGCAGCGCGGTCTGCGGAAAGCTGCTTGTTCTTATCCTTGTTACCAACGTTATCGGTATGACCGACAATCTGGAAGGTAGCTTCGGTGAAGGTTTCCATAATGTCCACAACCTTCATCAGGGAGATGTAGGAGTCCGGAGTAATGGTAGCCTTACCAGATTCGAAGTTCACACCTTCAAGAACGAATACCTTCTTAGGCGGCTGCGGAACTTCATCCGGGCAACCATCGTCGTCCTTGTAGTCATTCAGGGTTTCTGCCTGTTCGGGGCAGAGGTCAACACCCTTACAAATGTGAGCGAAGTTAGAGAGCATACCCTTTGCTTCTACCCAAGGATCGCAAAGACCATCACGGTCATTGTCCGGATCCGGGCAGCCATCGTCGTCCTGGAAGCCGTCGAAGTCTTCAGCTTCTTCGGGGCAGTTGTCGAGGCCGGTGCAAACGGAAGCGTACTTATCGGAAACGCCTTCTTCGGAAACCCAAGGATCGCAAAGGCCATCGCCATCGGTATCCGGATTACGGGTTTCTTCAACAGCTTCTTCTTCCTTCACCAGACCTGCGGTAGTCAGACCAATGTCCAGCTTACCCTTACCGCGCTTGAGCATCGGAGAGGTGGACTGGCAGAAGAAGTCCGGGTTGGAGAGAGAGGCGTTCTTGAATTTCGGATCGAGGGAAACGTTCGTACGGTTCACCTTGATGAACTGGTTGAACGGATAGTAGTTCTTGTAGATGTTGTTGTATTCCACCTTCGTCTGACCGGCAGCCGGGTCAGCAAACACACCGTAGTAGTGGTTTTCCATGAAGATGTTGTTACGGGCGACCACGTTGGTCGGTCCCTTCAGAGCAAGGCCAGAGTAGCCATTGCGGAGCACAACGTTCTGTTCGATATAAGCATCGAGGGACTTAGCACCCCAGGCCAGAATACCGGACCAGCGGTTGCCGTATACCACGTTATTGCGGAGGTGAGGCAGAGAAATGAATGCGCCTACGCCAGTTGCATGGTTGTCCAGCACGTAGCAGTCATGAATGTAGGGAGCTGCGTTTTCGCAAAGGATACCTTCAAGACCGTTTCTTACGGTGAAGTGGGACATTTCGGCGCCCGAAGTACCCATGACGGTCGGACCGCGACGGCCACCATCAATGATGGTGTTCTTCGGGTCTTCGCCCTTGAGCACAACACCCATGATCAGGGTGATGTTTTCGTTATAAGTACCGCGCTTTACGAGGATGGTATCTCCAGCGTCAGCGTTACCGAGAGCATCTGCAATCTTGCTGTAATCACCAGGCACGTTGATATTCTTTGCCATGGCGGTTCCGGTAAGAAGCATTGCCCCGGCCGTCATTAGGACCAGTTTCTTTAGGGTCATACTGCTACGTTTCTCCAATCATAGAACACTTAAATTCATACGCTTACAGTTTGCCCGTAGGGGCAAACGTAAATTCCAAATGGGAATATACCTTCAAAACGGCCTTTAGTCAAACGTTTTTCGCAAAATTTGGCAAATTTTAGGTAAAAATCGTTTAAAACAAGCCGGTTTTACAGGCTTTTCAGGTTAGTCCTCGGCTTCAGGACCGGACTTACCGTCTTCCTTCTTCACTCCTTGAATAGACACACGAATTTCCTGGCAGGTCTTCTTGATGTCCTGCAGGACCTTACGAGCACGAGTTCCAGCGGACTTATTGCCGCGTTCGAACTTTTCGTACTCGCGCTTGAAGTTTTCGACTTCCTGTTCGAGATCATTCACTAAACTCATAAGCAAGCTCCAATAAAAGATGCAGAATGGAAAATAAATAAAGTTTTTGCCAAAAATTCGCTGTTTTTTAAAATTTACGCAATATTTCCATAATATTACACTAAAATCTTGCCATTCAACGCGTTATACACACCGAACTAACCGCCAGAGGTTCTCTAGGGCAGCCCATCCGCGCTCCCCAACGTTCTCGGAAAAGTCGTTGACGAACATATTAATGTGGGAAACCATCACTTCCCTACTTGAAATTTGAGCTTTTTCATCAATAAAGGGCGTTACGGGATCTTTTCGACTGCGGGCGACCGCCAGACTTTTCCGGATTTCCGCTTCCACCAGGGAGATGGTTTCCTCCCCCAGGCTTTTACGAGCAACTGCAATTCCCAGAGGAATGGGCGTTCCAGTTTCCTGTTCCCAGAAGGCGCCCAGGTCCTGAAGCAAGTGGAGACCATCCTGCTTCCAGGTAAAACGGTGCTCATGAATCACCACGCCCTGGGAAGCTTCTTTCGATAGAAGGGAGCGATACACCTGGTCAAACAGGGCGAACTTCACATTGAGGTTAGCCATCGGCTCAATTCCCTTAGAACACGCCTGGGTCCTGGAATGCCAGAAACGGTACAGTAGTGCCGCGGTAGTTTCCGCGCCGGGGAGAACCACGGGCAGTTCAGGATTGTACTGATCCGAGACAGCGGAAAGGAACAAAGGGCCACAGCCATAGCCAATGGCCCCGCCACATCCCAGGCACTTGTATTCTTGATCTACCTTGGGATAAACCTGGGCGCTTACTTTCGCTACGTCCAATTCGCCACGACGAACCATCTCGTTCAAAGTCTGGACGTCGGCAAAATGCACATCCCACTGGAAGGGAGAGTTTTCCAAGCCCTCAATCAAGGCTTCGTATATAAAAGTGTCGTTAGGACAAGTGGAGATACCGAGAGACAGAGTTTTCATAAATTATGAGTTATGAGTGACGAGTTATGAGTTTGAAGGATGAAAGGGTTTTAGGGGCTAGGTTCTAGGGGTTAGGGCTGCGGGATGCAAGTGTGGGGAGATATAAGGATGTCTCGTCTTTTTTATGCATTAGGTAATGTTCTTCTCCTACGATACTCTAGTCTCTAATCTCTAACCCGTTAACCGCAAATGCATTTGTGGAGTTTTTCCAGAGCTTCCTCGATTTTCCATTGGGACTTGTCCCGCGTGGAAGCGATGTTGCTGACCGCACGAATCTGGAAAGCGGGGATGTTAAACTTTTGGCAGATGGCAAAGCAGGCGGCACCTTCCATAGACTCCACGTCGCACCCCATGTTCTTGACCCGCTCTACGGCGGTAGTTGCGGTCCCGGTGCAACAGTTGACGGTAGCGCCAACGACCTGAGGAAGTGCGACTAACATTTTCTGGATGACAGCAGGAGCTTGACAGCAATTCCCGCCGAGAATGGACTTGTCCCAAAGAGTATGAGAGCCATCCTGTTCTTCACATCCCAAGTCACCGACCCTGTCGCTTGAAACGTTTACGACGTCAAGCAGGGACAGACCGCGATCAGGATATGCGCCGCAAATCCCTAGACTGATGACCGCAGATATCTTGAAATTAGTTTGTTTACAATTAAATAACAAGCTTGCAAGACCTGCGGAGAAATCAAGGATGCCCACGCCCAGAATACAAGCAAAGCAGCCCTGGAAAGGACCGCTTAGGGGGATCAACTGATTTTGAGATTCAGCCTTGGAAGAATCCTCTGGAAACACCTTTGAAAATTCCATCGCCGTTGCAAAGGCGAACAGGGGAACGTTCTGGAGCTCCGGAGAATTCATGGCTTATTCCAGCTTTTCTACAGCTTCGGCAAGGGAAGCTTCCAGTTCTGCCACGCGTTCCAGCTTAAGATTCCAGGGACGGTCCGCCTCGCAACGAGCTACAGCCACAGCAGTAGCCTTTACCAGGCATTCTTCAAAGGACATGCCCTGGCTGTCGGCCTGAAGCCAACCAGCAAAGAAGGAGTCACCTGCACCCACGGCATTCTTGACCTGAATGGTAGGCGGCTGGATCTGGACACCCTGGAAGGCGCCTTCCTGAAGGCGGAATGCACGAACCGGAGATTCCTCGTCGGTAACCACCAGGTTCTTGATAGGCAAGCGTTCCAGCACTGCAGTAGCGGACATCTTCCAGAACTGGGGACTGGACATGACCTGAGGAATTCCTAGACGGTCCAGGATGGTGCAGTACTCGTCCATGTTGATCTTCAGAAGTTCCACGCCCTTTTCCAGCCAGGCATCGATTTCCGTAACAGCATCAACAAAGACCTTCTTGCCCGTGAAGTCCAGAGAGTTAATCTGCTCCACATTGAAGCCCTTGGGGAACGTACCGCAAAGAGCCACATACTGGGTAGAACCCCAGTAATCGTTAAGGGTCTGAAGGAAATCTCCGTTTTCATTTTCGGTGAGAACGGGAGAGGGTTCAATCAGTTCAGTGGATTCACCTGCACTTACGATAGTCGTGCAAATGCGGGTAGGTTCCTTAATCCAGACAGGAGCCTGCTGGATTCCGCAGGCAGACAGTTCGTCAAAGATGCGGGAGCCATGTTCGGACCCAAGGAAATGCATCAGGAGGGGCGAACCACCCAGCATCTGAAGCACACGTCCGCAGTTAATACCCTTGCCCGAAGCGTATTCTTCGACTTTGGAAATGCGGTGGACCTCGCCCAGCTCAAACTTGTCCAGGAAGAACAAGCGCTGCCAGGCGGGATTGAGACCGAGAATAAGGATATCTTGAGCCATACTGAACTTAAAGAACCTTGGTAAACCTTAGAAGTTCACCTTGTAGAACTTGCGCTTACCCACCTGGATAACCAGCTGGTCGTTGCCCTTGATTTCAATCTGAGCCTGAGGATCAGCCAGCTTTTCGCCACCGACCTTCACACCACCGTTCTGGACCATGCGACGAGCTTCACCCTTGGATGCAAAAGCCTTCACTTCAACGAGCAGATCGAGAGCGCCGTAAGAACCGGCAGCAACGGAGCATTCTGCAGCGTCGCTGGGGATTGCATTACCGCTGTGGACTTCCTTTTCGTGAGCAGCAGCAGCTTCTGCAGCTTCAGCACCATAGTACTGGGTCACAATGTCCATAGCCAGGCGATGCTTTGCTTCGTTGGGATTCATCTTGCCGGAAGCAACGTCTGCCATCATCTGCTTGATTTCGTCCATGGGGATTTCGGTCAGCAGTTCAAACCAGTTTTCAACGATGCTATCTGCCAGGCTGTAGATCTTGTGGTACATGACATCGGCGGGTTCATTGAGGCCCACGTAGTTACCGATGGACTTAGACATCTTGACCTTGCCGTCGGTACCCAGAAGGATGGGCATGAAGAGGCCAATCTGGGGTTCCATGCCTTCGAAGAGCTGCAGGTCACGGCCACGGAGCACGTTGAACTTCTGGTCGGTGCCGCCCAGTTCCACGTCGGAATTGATGGCGACGGAATCGTAGCCCTGCATCATGGGGTACATGAATTCGTGAAGGCTGATGGGGGTATTTGCAGTATAGCGGTTGTGGAAGTCTTCGCGTTCCAGCATCTGAGCCACAGTGAACTGGCCCATGAGTTCGGTAACCTTACTAAAGTCCAGCTTGGAGAACCATTCGCCGTTGTAATGGATTTCCACCTGATCGCGGCGCACCACCTTGTAGAACTGTTCCTGATATTCCTTGGCGTTTTCCAGAACCTGTTCGTGAGTAAGACGAGGGCGAGCCTTGTTACGGCCGCTGGGGTCACCAATCTGGGCGGTGTAGTCACCGACGATGAGAACCACGGTATGGCCCAGGTCCTGGAACTGACGGAGCTTGCGCATCACTACGGTATGGCCAAAATGTACGTCCGGTGCAGTGGGGTCCACACCCATCTTAATGCGGAGAGGAACGCCAGTTTCGTAAGACTTCTGGAGTTTCTTTTCAAGTTCTTCCTGCGGGACAATGTCGATCACGCCGCGCATCAAAATATCAAGCTGTTCTTTAACAGGACGGAATTGCATAGTTTAGGGTCTAGAGACTAGGGTCTAGGGGTTAGGGGTTTACTTTTACGGCGGGAAAGATAGAATTTCTAGACGAGATACGAAATATGAGATATGAGTTATGAGATAAGAGAGAGAGTATTCTGAAAATACGTTTAGAAAAGTTTACAAAAAAAACAATTTTTTATTGAAAGGGTTTATAACGTTGTCTACATTTACTTTTCGTTAACTACCTTTAATTGTGATTGAATAATCACGTTAGGAGAATTATATGAAAAAAGCACTCGTCATCTGCTCCTTTGCAGCGGTTTCAACTTTCGCCACATCACAGCCCCAGACTCATGACGGTTTCTATTTGAGCCTTGCCATGGGCATGGGTTTCCAGAGCATTGATTTTGTCCTTGATGATCATGACGACAGAACAACCAGTCAATCGGGACTAGCAACAGACATTGATGTAAAAATCGGGTTTTCCTTAACAAACAATCTTGCTCTACACATGACTTTGGCAGGCAACACCCCCACATCCACAATCTACGATCTTGAAGACTTTAACGAGGACGACGAATTCGAGGATTTTAAGGCAAACCTTTCCATCCTCGGCATCGGCGCAACATACTATTTCCCTGGCAACTATTTCGCATCCGCCTCCATCGGTATCGGTCAATTCCGCGTATGCGATGACATTGCAACCTTCCAGGCCAACGTTCAAAGCAGTCCGGACGATTATTCTCGCAGTGGCTTCGCTCTCCAGTTAGCCGGCGGTAAGGAATGGTGGGTCAGTGAAAACTGGGGCATCGGTGCAACAGCCGCCATTCTATACGGGCGAGAAACGAATCTTGGCGATGCAACGGAATCTTCTTTCGGCGTCTCCGTAAGATTTACAGCTACCTACAATTAGAACTGCTGATGCTAAGGTTGCTGAGCCTGCCGAAGCACCCTTCGACTTCGCTCAGGGAACTTAACATGAGCGTGCTCAGGGAACTTAAGCGGGCTTGCTCAGAAGGCTTATCGGGTAAATGCAGCTAGGTCAATTCCTAGCTGTTTTATTTTTTTAAGCGCCTTCCGTATTAATATTCCATCAAATAGCGAAGAAAAAATGTATATTATACACAATGATTCGTTCTAAATACATTAAAATGCTCTTGGAAAGAAGGGGAAATGGTCAAATCAAGGTCATTACCGGTTTAAGACGCGTCGGTAAATCCTACCTTCTATTTGAACTGTATCGCAGCCAACTGCTTTCAACCGGCGTTAATCCTGAACAAATAGTGAGCCTCGCCCTGGATGACGACATCAACGCAAAATTCCGTAACCCACTGGAACTGAGCCAGTACATCCGAGGCAAAATCACCGATCCCGATAAAGAATACTTCGTCTTTCTTGACGAAATCCAGAAGGTTCGCACCATACGGAATCCCCACCTACCCGATACCGACGAGCGTATCACTTTCGTAGATGTCCTTCTCGGTTTACAAAAACTAAAGAACGTTGACATCTATGTTACCGGCAGCAATTCCAGGATGCTTTCGTCGGAAGTATTGACCGAATTTCGTGGGCGCGGTGATGAAATCCATTTACAGCCGTTATCATTCAAGGAATTCTATGACAACTACGGCGAAGACAAGCGAAACGCCTGGAGAGACTACTACACCTACGGTGGCATGCCCTACGCAATGTCTTTAAAAAATCACGAGTCCAAAAGCAAATACCTCAAGGACCTTATCGACCAGACATACATCAAGGACGTTCTGGAAAGAAACCGGATTCGAGCAGACAAAAGTGTACTAGACGATTTACTTGACACAGTTTCATCATCCGTGGGTTCCCTGACAAATCCACTGAAAATTTCAAACACTTTTGCCAGCAACAGGAAATTGCAAATAAATTCAACAACCATTGACAACTATCTTGTTTTTTTTGAAGAATCCTTCCTATTGAAAAAAGCCAAGCGTTACGATGTCAAGGGCCGCAAGTATATCGGGAGCCTTTACAAGTACTACTACGCCGACGTGGGGCTTCGAAATGCACGACTGAACTTCCGGCAAACAGAAGAAAACCACATCATGGAAAACGTCATCTACAACGAACTACTGTTCCGCGGTTTTGACGTAGATGTTGGAATCGTGGAATTCGTAAAGACTGAAAAAGGAGAGAAAAAGCGAATCCAGCTAGAAGTAGATTTTGTGGCCAACAAGGGCAACAATCGCTTCTACATCCAGTCCGCATTATCCGTCGCCGACGAGGAAAAAAGGCTACAAGAAATAAACTCGTTGAATAAGATTAACGAATCCTTCAAAAAAATCGTGGTGGTCAAGGACAACATCATTCCTTGGCACGACGAGCGAGGAATTTTCTACATCGGAATTGAGGAATTCCTGCTAAATGAAGAGTATATGAGATGACGAGGGTGCGGAAATAACGCGCGAAAGGATTATCGGGTAAATGCAGCTAGGTCAATTCCTAGCTGTTTTATTTTGTATGTAAGAATACGGGGCGTTGTGGAGAGGCTGCGGGCGGCTGCGGCCATCTTGCCCTTGGAACTCTTGAGGGCGTCGCAGATGATGTCCCGTTCGTAAGCTTCCACCATCAGTTTCAGGTTGCCGGACACCTGGGTACCGGAAGTTTCTGCGGTCTGCAGCGTGGTAGGGAAATGATGCGGGTAAATGACGTCTTCGTCGGTCACGAGAACTGCACGTTCAATGGCGTTTTCCAGCTCACGGACGTTACCGGGCCACGGGTAACTCATGAGCATGTTGATAGTCGTGCGGGCCAAGCGGCGCACGTTCTTGCCCACAATGCGGCAGTAATGCTCCACAAAGTGGTCTGCCAACAGCACGATATCCGTCTTGCGGTTATGCAATGCGGGAACGTAGATGGGCGAAATGTGGAGCTGGTAATAAAGGTCTGAACGGAAAGTGCCGTCGGCCACCATCTGCTGAAGATTCTTGGTGGTTGCGGCAATGACGCGGACGTTCACTTTCTTAGAGAAGCGAGCACCCACACGTTCCATTTCGCCATCCTGCAGCAAGCGCAAGAGTTTAACCTGAAGGTTGGGAGAAAGTTCCGCAACTTCATCCAGGAAGAGCGTTCCACCATCGGCCTGTTCCACACGGCCCGGGGTTTCCGTAAGCACACCCACCAAGGCACCGCGCTCGCTACCGAAGAGTTCGCGGTCCAGCACAGATTCTGGCATGGAGGCACAGTGGACGCGAATGTAAGGATGAGTATTGCGATCAGAACGATAATGAATGGCTTCTGCCACAAGGCCCTTACCGGTACCCACCTCCCCCACGATCAAAACCGGAAGAGGGTTCTTGGAAACCTGGTCGATCTGGGCGTAGACACGTTGCATTTCGCTGGAGCGGCCAATAATATTGTCCGGCTGGAAACGGTCCTTCAGTTCCATAGTCAGACGTTCATTTTCCGCCTTCAGGATTTCGTTTTCTTCGCGGGCTTGACGACGCAATTTCACAGCTGCCGCAAGCATCTGGGCGATAATTTCCAGCAGGCGCAGTTTCTCGGGAAGTTGTGATTCAATAGGATCCTGAACGTCGGCACTCAAGGCGCCAATAACCTCATGTTCCATAATCACGGGAACGCAAAGGAAGGCTCGATTCTCGTCCTTACCACGGCCAGTGCGGTCCAGGAAGTTGGGGTCCTTACCTACGGAAGGAATAATCACAGGCTTACCCGTCTCGACGACTCGGCCAGTGATGCCTTCACCCACCTTGTATCGGCCCTTGCGGGCCTGGCGGCTGGAAAGACCTTCGGCAATTTCAATGGAGATTTCGCCGGTGTGGCGATTATACAAAGTAAGGGTGGCATGCTGCACACCCATGGTAGACTCTAGCACTTCGAGAATGGGATGAGCCACATTTTCGAAGTCCAGACTCTGGTTCAAAATGGAGCTGATCTTGTAGAGCAGCTCCAATTCTTGAATCTTACTTTGCTGAATTTGTTCCATCTAGTATTTATGCTAGATCCTTCGACTCCGCCTTCGGCTTCGCTCAGGATGACACGAGGGAGGGATTACTTCAATGCTTCCTGGACGAGGGCGCTGACCTTCTTACCATCGAAGCGGCCCTTGACCTTGGGCTGAAGTTCCTTCATGATCTTGCCCATGTCCTTGGGAGAAGAGGCGCCGGTAGCGGCCTTGATTTCGGCGATGAGAGCCTTCACTTCTTCTTCGGTCATTTCGGCAGGCATGTACTTCTTGTAGATGGCGATGACAGCTTCTTCGGCCGGGATCTTATCTTCGAAGCCACCCTTCTTGAGGATTTCGATGGCTTCCTGCTTCTGCTTCACGCTCTTTGCCAGCACGTCGACGCACATTTCGTCGGTAATGCTGTCGGTAATCTGAGCCGGAGTTGCACCGTTCTTCATTGCTTCGTTCTTGATGTCGGAATGAAGGGTACGGAGAACGCTAAGAGTTTCGGAGTCATGAGCCTTCATAGAGGCCTTGACGTCATCGAGAATACGGGTGAGCAATGCACTTGCCATATCATTTCCTTTTTTACGCTAGATCCCCGGTCAAGCCGGGGATGACAAAAGCAGTATAAACACCTAATGAGCCACCGACCATTGGTCAGCGACTCACAAAGTAGAAAGTTTCGCTTGTTTTAGAATGAGTAGCTACGCGTAGGCTAATTCATTCTGGCGAGCAATACTATTTCGGGCACCTGACAACTCAGGCAGCGAAATTAGTAGAGACGCTTGCGGTTCTGGTCAGCGATTTCCTTCAGGCGCTTGCGACGAGCAGCAGTTTCGATGCGCTTCTTTTCTTCAGAAGGCTTTTCGAAGCGCTGACGCTTCTTGACATCGGAAATGATGCCGTTCTTTTCGCAAGACTTGGTGAAACGCTTGAGAGCGCGTTCGAAAGGTTCGTTGGACTTAACAATAACGCCGATCACGATAATCCTTTGGTTAAGTTAAAAATTCAAAATTGGATAGCCAAATATACCTATAAATGCAAAATCCGTCAAGGGTGCAAAAAAAACGCATTTTATTTCCAATAACTTGCGGAATATCAAAGACTTATGTATATTTCTTTACATAATTAGGGGCGTTAGTTCTATAGATTTAACACAAATGGAGATTGGATGAAAAGGTTATCTGCTATTTCTTTGGGCGCTGTGACTCTCGCCTGTTCACTGATGGTCGGCTGTAACGATGAAGAACAGGATCTGGTACCCCAGATGGAACCTGCCAAGGTAGCCCCCGCCGCCCCCAAGGCAGTCGAAAAGGCTCCGGCACCTGCAGCAGCAAAGCCCGCAGCGGCTCCCGCAGCACAGGCACAGGGCGACGAACCTCAGCTGGTCCCCCTCCAGTCCCTTTCCGCAACTAAGGATGAAGCTCCGGCCAAGGTAGCTCCCGCTGTGGGCGGCGCCGCTCCCCTGTCCTCTGGCGAATACGTCATTCAGGTCAGCATCCAGGCCTCCAAGAAGGTTGCAAACGACATTGTAAAGAAGCTTGCAGAAAATGGTGTAAAGGCCTACATCGTCGAAGTTGAAAATCCGGGTGAACTGGAAGGTACTTACTACCGTATTCGCGTGGGCTACTTCGCCAACAGCGCCGACGCCCAGAACTATGGCAAGCAGGCTCTGTCTCCGCTGAACTTTGCATGGTGGGTTGACAAGACCAAGAATGACACAGTCGGTAACCCCAACCCCGACGCAGGCGAATCCTACTCCAATTCTCAGACTTGGGAAGATGACGAGGAAGAAGAACCGGCACCGGCTCCTTCTAAGCCGGCACCCGCACCTGCTCCTGCCCCGGCACCTGAGCCTGCACCGGCTCCCGCACCCGCTCCGGCACCTGAACCTGCACCCGCACCGGCTCCGGCACCTGAGCCCGCTCCCGCAGCAGCACCTGCAGCACCCGCAGCTCCGGCTCCCGCAGCAGCACCCGCCTCTTCCGAACCGGAAGACTTTGACGACTGGGAATAACAGAAGTTACTTGCTAGAAATAGAAACAGCTCCGTTCTTTCGAACGGAGCTTGTTTTTTATCCGGCGGATTAAGCACGCACGTTTTTTCGACTAGTAATTTCAGTATTTAAAGCTAGATAATCAATTGCTATATTTGAAAGTATGCCTACAAGAAAGCCCAAAATTTTCGTTGTTCACCTGGGTTGCTCCAAGAACCAGGTTGATGCAGAACGTCAAGTTGGAGAAATGCTGAACGCCGGCTTCGTCACCACCGAAACCGCCTCCAAGGCCGACTACATCCTGGTGAACACCTGCGGTTTTATCGAAGCCGCCAAGGAAGAATCCATCAACGCCATCCTTACCCACGTAAAGGGCAAGAAGGCCAAGCAGAAGCTTATCGTCTCTGGCTGCCTTAGCAAGCGCTACGGCGAAGATCTGGAAAAGGAAATTCCCGAAGTGGATTACTGGGTAGGAACCTACAAGCCCGGCGAACTTCTCGCAAAGATGGGAATAGACCAGCCCACAGGTTGCAATCCGGACAAGCTGCCCCGATTGAACTTGGGCGGACTCCCCCACCACGCCTACCTGAAAATTGCGGAAGGCTGCAACCGCCGCTGCGCCTACTGCGCCATCCCTAATATTCGCGGTCTCCAGAAATCCGTCGCTATCGAAGACCTGGTGAAGGAAGCCAAGGAACTGGAAGCCCAGGGCATTAAGGAACTGACCCTCATCGCCCAGGACACAACCTACTTCGGCCGCGAAAAGAAGAATAAGAGCGAGACGCTCACCAACCTGCTGAAGGCAATCCTTGCAGAAACCAACATTCCATGGATCCGCATGCTATACTGGTACCCCGCATTCATCGATGATGAACTGTTGGACTTGATGGCAAAGGAACCTCGACTGGTGAAGTACATTGACATGCCCATCCAGCATAGCAGCGACAGTGTGTTGAAGAACATGCTCCGCAAGTACACCCGTCAGGAACTTCGGGACATTCTCCGTAAGATCCGCGCAAAGCTCCCCACAGTTACACTGCGTACCACCGTGCTGGTGGGCTTCCCCGGCGAGACCCACGAGGACTTCGAAGACCTGATGGACCTGCTCCAGGAAATCAAGTTCGAACACCTGGGTGGTTTCGTTTTCAGCCCCGAAGAAGGCACTCCGGTCATGGCAATGAAGAAGCTTGCTCCCGTGGACGAAAGCGACGCACGCGCCCGTCTGGACGCCATCACGGAATTCCAGGAAGAACTGGCTGCCCAGCATGCCGAAGAAATGATCGGTAAGACTGTCACTGTCATTCTGGACGAAGTTGCAGAAGAAAGCGAATACCATTTCTACGGACGCACCGAAGGCAACTCCCTGGATACCGACGACATCGTGAAGGTACTGGAAGGCGACGGCGAAGTGGGAACATTCCGCCAGGCACTGGTCATCGATGCAGAGCCCCACGAACTGACGGTTCGCTTGCTCTAAGAACAACCTTTAGATTTAGAAAGGCGGACCTGCTGGTCCGCTTTTTTCTATATTGCCCGTACCGAAATCGACTAACCGTGCTTGCACGGATCAGTTTGAGCCCGTGTATCACAATGGATAGTGTCCTCCCCTCCGAAGGGAGTTATTCCGGTTCGATTCCGGACATGGGTATACTCCCGTTTTGTACGAAACAAAAAAAGACCACCATCGGTGGTCTTTTTTTAAGGTCTATTTTTAAGCGTTTGAATTAACGGCCGCGAGCACGTTCCTTTTCACGCTGACGACGACGCTTTTCGGTATCATCCGGGAAGAATTCCGGGAATGCATAACCGATGGCGATACCGAATACGATGCCCTGCTTGTTCATGCCCTTCTTGTTCACGACACGAGAAATGTATTCAATTTCGTTTTCGTTCTTATATTCGGAGTTGGATTCCATACGGAAGCTAACATTTTCCTTTCTATCCTTGGTCAGTTCCGGAGCATAGTACATACCGATAGAGAACTGCAGGTAGTACCATTCGTTGGTAAGGTAGGTAATCAAGATATCGCCCTGAACACCTTCGACGGAAATGATAGGACGGACGCCATCCACCGGAATGATGTCATGGTCGAAATAAACCGTACCGTAGGAAACGGACAGACCCAGATGGAGGGGGTTCTTGGGGAAGAGGTAGTAGTTAATACCAGCCTTCCAACCGGTACCACCTTCCAGCTTCCAGTCGTCAAATTCACTGTCGGTACCCTTAGGCAGGAGGCCGAAGGAACCATAAAGAGCCAGATGGAACGGGAGGATATATTCTGCACCGATACCAAAGCTCATGCCCATACCGGTTTCACCCATGAAGGCGTAGCGAGAGCCCATACCAATCTGGAAAATCAGACGGTTACGGAGCCAGTCACGACGACGCAGGGAGTTTGCATATTCGTCCTGACGCTGTTCTTCTTCAAACTTCTTACGAGCAGCCAATTCCTTTCTCTGGGAGGCGCTGATGTCCATGTTGCCACCATCAGCCTCTTCTTCATCATCTTCGTCCACAGAAGCACGAGACCTTTTTGCAGTCGAAGCAGAAACAAAGCCATCATCGTCGTCATCAGCGGATGCAGCCGGAGCAGAAACGAATTCGTCGTCATCGTCCTGAGCCCAGGAGGTGGACGCAAAAGCAGACAGACCTAGAGTAAGGCAAGCGGTCAATAAAAGTTTTCTAAGCATTAAAAGCCTCTGATTATACAAAATCGCCTTTGGAATATAATTTTTTAACAGCCTATATGCAAAATTCTGTTTGTAAAAGTTGGTTAAAAAAAGGAATTTGAAGGTTATTCCATCTTCAAAAGTTTCGCCTTGATGGAGCCTAAGGCTATTTCGCACTCCATCAGCACTGGAATTCGGCGATCATCGTCGGTAAGCCAGATGAAAATGCGGCCTTTGGACACGAAAATGCCGTCTCCATCCAGAACGGGTTCCACTTTTACGGTCTTGAACTCCCCAAGTTTGGTCTTGAGGGTCTCGCGGCCATGGACAATCACCTTCAATTCATAGCGTTTCTTACCGCTGACGGCGGAAAACTTGGAAGTTTTGCCATCTTCCAGAGGAAGTGTGCGGACCAGATAGAAGGCGGACATAATGCTATGCTCCATCCCCTGGATGGTAACCACCGTATCAGCGGAACGTTTGACCTTACGAACTTTGTCATCGGTATAGACGGTATCGGAAAGCCAGGCCTTTTCGCCCTTGCGGTCAAATCGAATCACAGACTTATTATGATAGCTGCCTTCGTTCAGTGTTTTTCGGAACACTTCGGTCATCAAGCCCTTGTTTCGGACGCGGGTATAGATGGTGTCTGAAACGGGATACAATTTCTTAAGAGTACCCTCATCGTGAGCCAAAGTATAGAATTCGGTCTTACCATCCTTGGTGGGTTTCACCTGCAGGGTCGCAGTGCCAGCCGTAATAGGGCCCCAGCCCAAACTGAACGTAAGTTTTTCCCCTTTCATCCAGGGAGCGTTCACCTCGGGCAAGTCCTTCGGTTCACCAGCATAAGACGAACTTGAGAAAAGAGCAAGGACCGCAAAAAGGAACACCGCAACAGATGCGATGTTCCTAATAAAGGAAATATTCCAGCTAGACGTCACTTGCCTTTCCCCCACGTAGTGCCACTAGCCTTCAATGTCGCCCAGGCCCTTGCGGTATTCCACCAGCTTGGCCTTGACTTCAGAATCAGAGAGGGCAACGATGTGGGCAGCCAGGTAGCCGGCGTTCTTGCCGTTACCGATACCCACAGTTGCAACAGGAATGCCACCGGGCATCTGGACGATGGAGTGAAGAGCGTCCACACCGTTCAGGGGACCGCCAGCGCAGGGCAGACCGATCACCGGAAGGATGGTGTGTGCAGCCAGCACGCCCGGAAGAGCGGCAGCGAGACCAGCAACACCGATGATGACCTGGAGGCCACGGTCGGCAGCTTCCTTGGCGTACTTTGCAGTAGCGTTGGGAGTGCGATGTGCAGAGAGAATGTTCAATTCCCACTTGATGCCGAAGCTGTCGAGAACAGCGGTGATCTTGTCTACAACATCCTGGTCGGACTTGCTACCGGCAACGATACCGACCTTTGCATTTTCAGTATAGTTAAACATAAAACCTCTATTACTTAGCCAAACGGGCAAGGCCCTTCTTACCAATGTCCTTGCGGTAGAACTTGCCTTCGAACTGAACCTTTTCGCAGGCTTCGTAAGCAACGTTCAGAGCGTCCTGCAGAGTTGCGCCGTGACCGACAACGCCGAACACGCGGCCGCCGTTGGTGACCAGCTTGCCGTCAGCCATCTTGGTACCTGCGTGGAGAACCTGTGCGCCGTTCTTTTCGGCTTCTTCGATACCGGTAACCACCTTGCCCTTTTCGTAGGAGCCCGGATAGCCAGCACTTGCGAGGACCACGATTGCAGCGGAACCCTTAGGAGCCTTGGGAGCGCCCAGCTTTGCCAGTTCGCCCTTTTCAGCAGCATCGAACAATGCAAGAACGTCGCCATCGTAGAGAGGCAGAACAATCTGGCATTCGGGGTCACCCAAGCGGCAGTTGTATTCCACAACCTTGGGACCCTTAGAGGTCACCATGATGCCCACGTAGAGCACGCCAGTGTAGGGTTTGCCTTCGGCAGCCATACCCTTGAGGGTAGGTTCGATAATAGTCTTCTTCACTTCGTCCAAGAGTGCATCGGTAACAACCGGTGCCGGAGAGTAGGCGCCCATTCCACCAGTGTTGGGGCCCTTGTCGTCGTCGAAGACGCGCTTGTGGTCCTGAGCGGAAGAGAGAATCACGTAATCCTTACCGTCGCAGACAACGAAGATGGAGGCTTCTTCGCCGTCCATGAATTCTTCGATCACCACAGTCTTGCCGGATTCGCCGAACACGGCCTTTTCGCCAAGCATTTCTTCAACAGCGTCGTCAGCTTCCTTGTCGGTGAGGCAGACGATGGCACCCTTACCTGCAGCAAGGCCGGAAGCCTTCACCACGATGGGAGCGGGATGTTCAGCCAGGAACTTCTTTGCAGAAGCGAGATCAGTGAAAGTTTCGAATGCTGCAGTGGGGACATTGTACTTCTTCATGATGTCCTTACTGAAAGCCTTGGAGCCTTCCAGAGCAGCTGCACCGGCGGTGGGGCCGAAAGCACGGAGACCGCGAGCGCGGAATTCGTCTACTACACCAGCAACCAGAGGAATTTCCGGTCCGATGATGGCGAGATCAATATTGTTTGCCACAGCCAGGTCTGCGATAGCCTTGGGGTCAGCTACATCTACGGGGATGCACTTGCCCAGGTTTGCCATGCCAGGGTTGCCCGGTGCGCAAATGAGAGTGTCGCACATGGGGGACTTCTTAACAGCGAGGGCGATGGCGTGTTCACGACCGCCGCTACCGACTACGAGAATGTTCATACTAGACCTTAGTGGTTAGTGGTTAGTGGCTAGTGGTTAGGAAAACCACATATAATTTACGAGGAACAAAATAGAAAAATAAAGGGCAGAAATTTCCCGTCCTTCGTTTTTCAAAGCGCATTCTTGAGAGGCTATGTTGCCTATTCGCGAGAGCGCAGAATATTGGCAAGGATGGCGCCGGAGATATTGTGCCATACAGAGAAGATGGCGCCGGAAACTGTTGCCATGGCGAGGTTCGGGAAACTGGCGTTGGCAAGGGAAGTAGCCAAGCCGGAATTCTGCATGCCGATTTCCACCGTAAGGGCCTTGGTCTTTGCAAGATCCATCTTGAAGATTTTGCCCACGGCAAAACCGCAGCCGTAACCCATCAGATTGTGGAGAATCACCACCACAAAAACGATGGCGCCTGTAGTCATAATCTTTGCGGAATTGTGAGCGACAACAGTAGAGACGATCAAGCAGATGGCGATTACGGAAACTACCGGCAGCAAGTCCAGGGCGCGGGCCACATAGCGGCCAGCAAAACGGTTCACCACAAAGCCTAACGCAATGGGAATGATGACCACCTGAATGATGGAGAGGCACATGGCCCATACATCCACATTGACGGAAGTGCGCAAAAGAAGATAGGTGATTGCGGGAGTGAGCAGGGGCGAAAGCAAGGTATTCACGCTGGTCATTCCCACGGAGAGGGCAACGTTTCCGCGGCTCATGTAAGTGATGACATTGCTGGAAGTTCCGCCCGGGCATGTACCTACCAGAATGACGCCCGCCAGAAGGCCTGTTTCCAAGCCAAAGACTTTACCTAGGGCAAAAGCCAGCAGGGGCATGATGGTGAACTGTGCGACGCATCCTACGATGACTTCCTTGGGGTGAACGAAGACCACCTTGAAGTCGGAAAGTTTCATGGTGAGGCCCATGCCGAACATGACAACCATCAAGAGGTAGTTTACAGCCTTCAGTTGGATCCACATTCCTGTTGCAGGAACAAACAAAGCAAGGGCGGCAACCACCAGGACGATGATTGCCATAAAACGACTAAAGAAATTTGCGATAACCTTCATATAGATCCTTCGACTCCACTACGTTCCGCTCAGGATGACACGCGTTTGGCGCGTCACTTCAGGAACAGGCTCAGCTTGCCGAGATCAAGAATGGTGATGAACACGAAGAAGCTGATGAAGAAGGCTGCGGCCACATTCTGAATGATGGTTTGAGTCTTTGTAGAAAGAGGCTTACCGCGGAGCTTTTCAATACCCAGGAACATGAGAAGGCCGCCATCGGTAATGGCCAGCGGGAGCAAGTTCATGACGCCCAGGTTAATGCTAATGAGGGCAAGCAACATAAGGAATTCCTGGAAACCACTCATCCATACGTTACCCATCACAGCCACAATAGAGACTGGACCGGAGAAAGCGTCCACCTTCACCTGGCCCTTGAAGAGGCGGCCAAAATAACGGAAGATACTGGTGGTCATCTTGAGGCTTGTAGCGCAAGTTTTTTCAAGAGCTTCGATAGGACCGCGGCGAACCAGCTTTGTTTCCCTGAAGAGAACGTAACCCAGAGGGATGCCCACCATATAGCGCTTGGTTTCTTCGTTGTAGATTGCCTTCATGGGAAGAGTGAGCGTATCACCCGCACGAATGACGGTGACCTTCACTTCTTCGCCCTTGGAACCGTCGATAATGCGAACCACATCTTCATAGCGACCAATGTGCTGTCCATTAATTTCAAAGAGGGTATCCAAGGCCTTGATGCCAGCCTTTTCTGCAGCGGAGCCAGCAAAGGGAGCGTCACGAACCACAACGCGATTCTGGGGATAAACACCCACATCGCCAATTCCCATCTTGGTTTCTGATTCCGTAGAATCCTTTGCAGGAATCACCAGTTCTTCGGGAATAACCGTCATTATCAAGGCGTCACCACCACGATGGACTTCAAGTTCCACGTTGGCACCTAGGCTCACGCCAATCTGTTCGCGGAAATCATCCCAACCTTGAGTAGGCTTTCCGTTGATAGCGGTAATCGTATCGCCAGGCTGAATACCAGCAGTTGCCGCAGGAGAATTCTTCCCCACAAAGCCAATGATCAGTTCCTTATTCACCGGCTCCTGAACGCCCACCATATAGAGGATCATCAGGAGGACAAAAGCAAACACAATATTGATGAAGGGACCTGCAAAGGCGATGGCAGCACGAGCGCCAACAGACTTTCCGGTAAAGTCTCGTTCACCAGGAGCATGGCCATCCTTGAAGGAATCGGGATTCTCACCTGCCATGGCCACATAGCCACCAAAGGGAATGGCAGAGATGCAGTATTCCGTCTCGCCCTTCTTATACTTGAGGAGTTTCTTCCCGAAGCCCACACTAAAGGTGTTCACTTTCACGTTGTTCCACTTAGCCACCAGGAAATGGCCCAGTTCGTGGATCGTCACCAAAAAGCTGAGACCGATAAGGCCCAGCACAAACATCAAAACGTTATCAAGGATATGTTCCATCGGCGCTAAAATAGAAAAAGACCCCGCAAAAGGCAAAAAGGCGGCCCCCGAAGGACCGCCTAAAAGCTTGTATTTTTTTGAACTGCAGTAAAGAACGTCTCTGGATCCTTCAGCCGCTTCGTGGCTTCAGGATGACGTTTGAAATATTACTTTATCTGCATACCCTTCAGGTCGTAACGCTTGCCGTTCTTTTCCAGGAAGACCTTCTGGTCTGCAAAGCGGAGGCGCACGCTTTCGGAAGAGGGACGATTGGCAGATACGACAGGCTTAATGGCGTTAGAACCAATGGCTGCCACGGCGAAGGAAGGCTTCTGGTCGTTATTCAAGGCTTCAATTGCGCCAGCCAGGTAAGACAGCGGAGCATTCCAGTTAATAGCCACTTCGTTGGAGGCATAGCTGCAACGATCATCAACGTAGGACAGAGCCGGCTGGGGCTTGGTGTAGTCCTTACACTGCCAGGTTTCTCCACCAACGTCGGAGTTGTCATCGTTCTGGGGGCCACCTACCAACATGCCGGGAACCGGTGCGGAAACGCCGTCAGCGGTACTGGGACGATGATGAGGCTTCTTAGGAGACTTGGTGCCAAAGCCGGTCATGAAGGACATGTTCAGAGGGTTCTTGCCCAGCAGATAGTCCAAAGCCTTACGGGCGGCATCATAATACTTCTTTTCGCCGGTGATGTAGTAAGCGTGAAGGAGCCAAATGCCCTGGTTTGCAGCTACGGAGTTGGAACCCCAGACATAATCTTCAGCAGCCATCACGACGCCGAAACCCGTATTAGCGCGGGCCACGAATTCGTCTGCCTTCTTGATGAGGAACTGCTGGCTATTGGCATCAGCACCGTAAGTTGCTGCACCATAGAGAGCAAGTCCGGAAACATCGCCCCAGTTGGGAACGCCTGCTTCGGAAACATTCTGCTTGTAGGAGGCGTCATTGGTTGCCAAGTACAGTTCAGTACCTGCGAAAAGCTTTTCATCGCCAAAGGAATTGTCGCCGTATTCACCCGTTGCCACATCGCTGGGGTTGGAGAAACGAACGTTAGAGTTCTGAGTACCCCATGCGTATGCGCTCTTTGCAGCAGCCAGACACTGGGCGGCAAAGTTGGCATCGTATGCCTTGTACACGCGGGAAGCGGTAGCCATCACACCTGCGAAATCCAGAGATGCAGCGGTTCCCTTACCGATGACATAAATGGGGTCCGTATCCTTAGCGGGCATAATATCGCCGGGGAAGCCCAGAGCAGTCATCTTGTGGAATACGCCACCGTCAGTATCCTGCATAGTGAGCATCCAGTCCAGATTCCACTTGATTTCTGCCAAAAGATCCGGGAGAGTACCATCTGCGGGGATGTTCCACTTGAAAGTCTTGAAATAGTCCGGATAGTGTTCGAACAGAGAAAGCAGAGTATAGGTAGTAATACCGGAGTTCACGATATAGCGACCATAGTCACCGGCATCGTACCAGCCCTTGGAAGACTGGATGGAACCGTTACCTGCAGAAGAATGCTTCTGGATGGTGCTGTTGGTATGGCCTGCGGCACGCTTCCACTGACCCGCATAAGTTTCTTCCAGAGCCATGGAGGCACGCTGATAGTAGAACCACTTAAGAGCAGCCTTCGTCACTTCTTCGAAAGTATTATCCGTAATCTTCAAGTCCTTGCGAACTTCCTGACCACCCATCTTGATGGAATAGGTACCCGGAGTCGTTACTGCAGAGAAATCCACCAGGGACACGTTCTGTTCGCTGCCATCCCAATAGGAGGCTGCAGAAGGTGTTGCAGTCAAGACGGTAGTGCCAGTTGCATCTACGATTTCTACAGTGCCGTTACCATCGGCAAGAGTGAATTCCTTGGCGTCATTGGCACGATAACCAATCTGGTTAATGTAGGCGGTGGCGCCAAATGCACTTGAGGCCATTGCCAGGGCAGAAATTGCCAGCGGGGCAAACTGCTTGAGACCGAATTTACTGAACATAACATCTCCTTAAAACTTTTCGTCCCTAAATATACCCCTTTTTTCCCATTTTCCAAACAAATTCGCCCTCTGGAGTGTTTACAAGTGTAACAAGTGTTCCCGAAATGTGCTCTAGGTCAAATCCAGATAGGGGGAATAAAGAAAAAGACGCCCCGATTTTAATCGAGAGCGTCGTTTTTTTGCGGCTTCGCTTTTGGGCTCGGCCCCTCGGCAAGCTCGGGGTCCTTAGTTGGACAGCTACTTGATAAGATCCAGCGTCAGGCGGCGAGCTTCGGCGTCAGCTTCCAGAACCTGATCCAAAGAAAGGCGGCCAGTAATGTTGGGAGCGTTGTTGATGATGGTTTCCACATGACGGGGAATGTCGGTAAACTTCAGCTTGCCATCCAGGAAACGATCCACCAGGACTTCGTTGGCAGCGTTCATCATGGCGGGTACGACACCACCGCGACGGCCAGCTTCAAAGGCGAGAGCCAGGCAGCGGAACTTGTTGAAGTCCGGTTCAAAGAAGGTCAACTGACCGAGAGTGGGCAAATCAAGACGCTTGGTTTCCAGCGGCAAACGTTCCGGCCAAGTGAGAGCCACCTGGATAGGAATGCGCATATCGGGAGCACCCAGCTGAGCCATCAAGGAACCATCACGGAACTGCACCAGGGAATGGACCATAGACTGGGGGTGAACCACAACCTTGATCTGTTCGTAAGGAATATGGAACAGGAAGTGAGCTTCCAGAACTTCCAGGCCCTTGTTCATCATGGAAGCGGAGTCAATGGTGATCTTACGACCCATGCTCCACACCGGGTGATTGAGGGCGTCGGCCACGGTGATGTTTTCAAAACGTTCAATGTCCCAAGTGCGGAAAGGGCCACCGGAAGCGGTGATTTCCAGACATTCCACTTCCTTGTTGGGGCGGTCTGCCAGGCACTGGAAAATAGCGCTGTGTTCAGAGTCAATGGGAGTGATGAAAGCCTTGGGATTTTCAGCCAGCTTGTCCCAAATGACGGGGCCAGCCATGACCATGGTTTCCTTGTTGGCGAGAGCCACATGCTTACCGTGTTCAATAGCGGTAATGGTGGGCAGGCAGCCCACGGCACCCATCAAGGCGTTAATGATGATATCGGCCTTGGGATCGGCAGCCAATTCGCAGAGGCCTTCCATACCGGAGAGCACCGGCATGTTCAGGAGTGCGCTCAGTTCCTTGGCGGCTTCGGGCTTGAACATGCATACGCGTTCAACGTGGAACTTGCGGACAATTTCCGCAGTCTTTTCAACGCTGGAATTTGCGGCCACCGCATAGACCTTGAACAGGTCAGAATGCTGAAGGCAAACATCTACTGTGGAAGTTCCGATGGAACCAGTAGCACCGAGAAGAACGACATTTTTCATTTTATAAATCCTTTTTTTAGATCCCCTTCGACAAGCTCAGGGCAGGCTTTTGACTTCACTACGTTTCGCTCAGGATGACAATCGTGTGAGGCTCGAGTTATGAGTTACGAGTTCGTAATTCATAACTTGTAATTCATAATTGTTAATATCCTTCGGGGTTATTCTTCTGGAAGTTCCAGGAGTCGCGGCACATTTCCTCGATACCGAACTTCGCTTCCCAACCAAGTTCAGCCTTGGCCTTTGCAGGATTGCAGTAGCAGGTAGCGATGTCGCCAGCACGACGAGGCTTAATGCTGTAAGGCACCTTGACGCCATTAGCCTTTTCGAAAGCCTTCACCACATCCAGCACGGAGTATCCGTGACCGGTACCCAGATTGTAAATCGCAAGACCACACTTGCGTTCAATAGCCTGCAGGGCGCACACATGGCCATTGGCCAAATCACAAACGTGAATGTAGTCGCGAACACCAGTGCCATCGGGGGTATCGTAGTCGTTACCGAAAACGCCCAGTTCTGCACGGCGGCCCACAGCCGTCTGAGTAATGTAAGGCATCAGGTTGTTGGGAATGCCATTGGGATTTTCGCCAATGAGGCCACTCTGGTGAGCGCCAATGGGGTTGAAGTAGCGAAGCAGAACCACGTTCCATTCCGGGTCGGACTTCTGCAGGTCCATCATGACTTCTTCCAGCATGGACTTGGTCTTACCATAAGGATTGGTGCAGTTACCCTTGGGGCATTCTTCCGTAATGGGAATGATGGCCGGGTCGCCATAAACTGTTGCAGAGGAGGAGAAAATGATGTTCTTGCAGTTGTGCTTGCGCATCACATCCAACAGAACGAAAGTGGCGTTCATGTTGTTCTCGTAATATTCCAGAGGCTTAGCCACAGATTCACCCACAGCCTTGAGGCCTGCGAAATGAATGACCGCATCAATGTCAAATTCCTTGAACACATCGTTCATGGCAACTGCGGAGCGAACATCAGCCTTTACGAAGGGCACCGGCTTACCGATAATCTGAGACACGCGGCGAAGGGATTCCTCGCTGGAGTTCACCAGATTGTCCACAACGACCACAGAGTGGCCGGCCTTATCCAATTCAATAATGGTGTGGCTGCCAATGTAACCTGCACCACCCGTAAGAAGAATATTCATCGTAAACCTCTATTTTTCACAACTGAATATAGAAAAAAGAAAATGAATTAACTAATTTCTGCGTTGAACAATCGGAGGTCTTATGTCTCTTGGAATTCCTGAAATCATCCTGATTCTCGTAGTTGTCTTGCTGGTCTTTGGCGGCAAGCGCATTCCTGAATTGGCGCGTTCCCTAGGCAAGGCCCAGCACGAATACAAAAAGGCGAAGGAAGCCCTGAAGGAAGAGGCCGCCGACCTGCAGAAGACTGTGGAAGAAGTTGGCGAAGCTGAAGCAAAATCCGAAGTTAAAGCCGAAGACAAGTAATCATTCTGCGTCTCCACCCGCTATGGCAATGGACGAATCCTCTTTCGTATCCCACCTGGAGGCACTGCGCAAGGCGTTGTTGCGGTCCCTCGCGGTCCTAGCCATAGGCATTATCCCCCTGTTTTTCGCCGCCCCCTATGTTCTGGACTGGTTCTCCCAGCAGATGATTTCCCAAAGTGGTGGCGCACTGCACTACTTCTCCCCCATGGAAGTATTCCTGCTGCAGGTAAAGATTGCAGCCATCCTGGACTTGGCCATCTGTTCCCCCTGCATTGCAAGAAACATCTGGCAGTTCGTGCTGCCCGCCCTTTACGATCACGAGAAGAAATTCATCCGATCCATGGTCTGGATGACCAGCGGTCTTTTTATCGCTGGCGTGGTATTCTGTCTGGGTATCTGTTTTCCCCTGATCGTGCAATTCGGCATGAGTTTCCAGAGCGAAAACCTCCTCCCCCTCTTTGGCGTTTCCAACGTGGTGAATCTGGCCCTGTGGCTGGCGCTAGCCTTCGGATGCATGTTCCAGTTTCCCCTGGTCACCTACGCCCTGATTCGCTCGGATATAGTCAGCTATGAAACCGTGAGCCACGGCCGACCCTACGTGGTCATTGGGATTCTGATCCTAGCCGCTCTTTTGACCCCGCCGGATGTCATCAGCCAGTTAGTTTTAGGAACGCCAACATACATGCTCTTCGAAGCGGGATTATTTGCCGCAAGAAAGTTCAAGAAAAAAGACCTGCCGTAAAGCAGGTCCTTTTCGTATTCATCTAGCGATGCAAAAATATTAGGCGAAATTCTTCATGAAGTCCAGCAGGAGCCACAGCATGGGGGCTGCCAGCAAGAAGGAATCGCAACGGTCCAAAACGCCGCCGTGACCTACGAACAGGTTACCGGAATCCTTGGTATTGCTCCAGCGCTTGAGGGCGCTCATGAGTAAGTCGCCAGCCTGACCAGCAATTGCAATCAGGAGGCCCAGGACAATGCCCTTGACCCAGTCCATATTCACATTGAAAGCAGACAGGGCGGCGCTGCAGTTGGTCCAGTAGGCAACCCAGGCGATGGTAGCTGCAGTACCTGCAACGGAACCTTCCCAAGTCTTCTTGGGGCTAATGCTGGGTGCAAAGAGGTGACGACCGAAAGGACCTTTACCAGCAACAAACTTTCCGAAGAAGTATGCCACCGTATCGCAGATCCACATGGAAGTCATGACCAGAATAAAGCCGTAGCAATGTTCCAGACCCTTGCCGTTACCCATCATGAGGACGTTCATGCCGCCCCAGAGACCAACGTACAGAGGAGCGGAGATATGCATGACCAGCCAGGGGAAAAGCTTTTCGATTTCCACCTTGCTGTAGGCCACTGCAATGTAGCCTGCCAAAATCACAAGGCTAGTCATCCCCACGACGCAGGGAACAGGATTTGCAATGCCGAAGAAACCACCCTTGGAAAGAGCCCATGCCAAGGTCAATGCCAGGGAGGCAACGAAAGAGAACACTCTCATGTCCGGGCCCTGGTACATCTTGCGAGTCATGCCGGCCCATTCCCAGGCGCCAACACCAGCAAGGAAGCACATCAGACCCACACGGGAATAGTCGCTAAACCACAGGAGGAAAAAGACCAGGGGAATTGCGACAAGAGCGGTAATAATACGCTGAACCAAATTACTCATGGAGAACCTTCCCAAAGCGGCGTTCGCGAGTATTGAAGAACTCCACCGCCTTCATAAATTCTTCCTTGGTGAAGTCAGGCCACAGGGTGTCCGTCACATAGAACTCGCTGTAGGCAGCCTGCCAAAGAAGGTAGTTGGAAAGTCTGAATTCGCCACCGGTGCGGATAATGAGATCCGGATCGGGAGCACCCTTCAGATAGAGGTTTTTAGCAAACAAGTCATCGTCGATGTCGTCCACCTTGATGGTGCCAGCGGCAACCTGGGCGGCAATAGACTTGACAGCAGTGACGATTTCCTGACGACCACCATAGGAGATTGCCAGGTTCAACTGCATGCCAGTATTGTTTGCAGTAATGTCAATTGCAGACTGAAGGCTTGCGCGAGGCTTTTCAGGAATGCGATTCATGTTGCCAATGACGGTAAGCTTCACATTCTTTTCCATCAAGTCGGGAATTTCCTTGACCACCATCTCAATGAGAAGGTTCATCAAGTAATCCACTTCCTTGGAGGGGCGGCCCCAGTTTTCAGAGCTGAATACATACAAAGTCATATGTTCCAGCTTGAGGTTCACACCCACTTCTACGGCATCGATAGTAGACTCGGTTCCCTTACGGTGACCGAAGAAACGTTCCATGCCACGGCTCTTGGCCCAGCGGCCATTGCCGTCCATGATGATTGCAACATGTCGAAGCTGATTTGCCACGCGTTACCCTTACGAATCCCAATTTTCAACAAACTAAGGATTAAACCTTAAGAATGTCGGCTTCCTTAGCAGCGAGAAGTGCGTCGATCTGAGCGATAGCCTTGTCAGTAGCCTTCTGGATTTCGTCCTGCTGCTTCTTAGCTTCGTCTTCGGGCATTTCCTTGTCCTTCTTGATGGCGTCGTTAGCGTCGCGACGGATGTTGCGGATAGCAACGCGACCGTCTTCGGCATGCTTACGAGCGATCTTAGCCAGTTCCTGACGGCGTTCGGTAGTAAGGATCGGGAGGCTAACGCGAATGGAGTTACCATCCTTCATGGGGGTAAGACCGATGTTAGCGGCATAGATAGCCTTTTCAATCAGGTCAACCAGCTGCTTTTCCCAAGGAGCGACCAGGAGCATACGAGGTTCCGGAACGGAAACCTTTGCAACCTGAGAGATGGGAGTCGGAGTGCCGTAGTAATCAATACGAATATCGTTGAGGATAGCGGGAGAAGCCTGGCCAGCGCGGATCTTGGAGAATTCACGTTCAGTAGCTTCAACAGCCTTAGCCATCTTTTCAGAATAATCTGCCATAATAAAACCTTTTCAATTAAAACTTGGGGTTCATTAACAATGAACCAGTGTACCTAAATTACCTTCAACAGCGGCCTGAGTCAAGCAGCCCTTTTCCATCTTGAACACGAAAATGGGCATATTGTGTTCCATGCACAGAGCCACAGCGGCGGTGTCCATCACCTTAAGACCGCGAGCGATCACGTCGTTATAGGTAATGTCATCAAAGCGAGTTGCAGTCGGATCCTTCATGGGGTCGGCAGTATAGATGCCATCCACCTTGGTCACCTTCATGATCACATCGCATTCAGTTTCGATGGCACGAAGAGCGGCGCAGCTGTCGGTGGTAAAGAAGGGATTGCCGGTACCTGCGGAGAAGATAATCACAGAGCCTGCGTTCAGAAGCTTGATAGCCTTGCGGCGGTCAAAGAATTCGCAAATGGGTTCCATGCGGATAGCGCTCATGACCACGCTGTCGATGCCCTGCTTGTCGAGGGCGTCCTGCATAGCCAGTCCATTCATCACAGTACCCAGCATACCCATGGCGTCACCCTGGGCGCGGTTCATGCCACCTGCGGAGGCGGACACACCGCGAATCATGTTACCACCACCGATGACGAGAGTGACCTGCACGCCCTTCTTAACGACGTCTGCAATTTCACTTGCCATCTCGGTCAGAATTTCATTGTCGATGCCGTGACCCTTTTCGCCTGCGAGGGCTTCGCCACTAAGCTTCAGCAATACACGCTTGAACTTTGCCATAATAAGCTCCAGTTGTTTTAATCAAGGCTAATGTAGAAAAAAGAACGGCATAAAAAACGGCCGCCCCCTAAGGGACGACCATTTTCTAATTGCTAGATCCCTCGACTCCGCCCTAACGGGCTTCGCTCGGGATGACACAAAAGCGAATTAGTTACCGCGTTCGAAGCGGATGAAGTTCACGACCTTCAGAGAAGAGAGACCGAGCTGCTTAGCAACGACTTCCTGGAGGTAGTCCTTGACAGCCAGCTTCTTCGGGTTCTTTTCGGACATGAAGAATTCCTGGTCTTCGAGAACGATTTCCTTGAGGACCTTAGCAACGCGGCCATCAAGCTGACGTTCAACGAATTCCGGCTTGGTCTGCTTACCAGTTGCCTGAGCCTGAGCTTCGATCTGGGCGCGAGCAATTTCGCGTTCCTTTTCGATAGTTTCAGCAGGAACTGCAGCATCGTTCAGTGCAACCGGAGCGAAAGCAGCGGCCTGCATAGCGATGTCCTTAGCAGCAGCCTTGAGAGCAGCTTCGTCGGCAGCGCCTTCGAAAGCGAGTTCGGTGATCACACCGATCTTGCCCTTCATGTGGCTGTAAACACCGAACACGGAGTTTGCAGACTTCTTGATTTCTGCATACTTGCGGAAGTCGATGTTTTCCTGAATCTTAACGAGAACGTCCTGGAGAACGTCGTTAATCTTCTTGCCATCAACAGAAGCAGCCTTCAGGTCTTCAACGGAAGAGATAGCCTGAGTTTCAACAGCCTTCACAGCCATAGCTGCGAGAGCGACGAAGTCGTCGTTGTTGGAAACAGGTTCAGTTTCGCAGGAGAGTTCGAATGCAGCAGCCTTATCAGCGGTTTCGATCAAGTAGATACGACCTTCCTTGGCAGCCTTGTCTGCGCGCTTTGCAGCAACAGCAGCACCCTGCTTACGGAGGAGTTCGATTGCCTTGTCCAGATCACCGTCGGTTTCGGTCAGTGCCTTCTTGCACTGCATCATGCCAACGCCAGTCTTCTGACGGAGTTCATTTACGAGAGAAGCGGTAATAGCGGCCATGATTACTTGTCCTCACCGTTATCAAACTTCTTGATTTCTTCCTTGGACTTCTTTTCGACAGAGCGAGGAGCAACGTTGCCAGCGATGTAGTCAACGATGAGCTTCAGAGACTTGACAGCGTCGTCGTTAGCCGGAATCGGGTAGTCAACGAGGGTCGGGTCTACGTTAGTATCGCAAATGCCGATGATAGGAATGTGAAGACGACGTGCTTCAGCAACGGCGATCTTTTCGTGAGCGAGGTCGGTCACGACCAGGAGGCCCGGAAGGTTCACCATTTCGCGGATGCCACCGAACACTTCGAGGAGCTTGGCGCGTTCGCGAGTCTTGTCCAGGACTTCCTTCTTACCGAGGACCTGGAAAGTGCCGTCCTGTTCCATAGCGTCGATCTTGTCAATCTTCTTGATGGACTTACGAACGGTCTGGAAGTTGGTCAGCATACCGCCCAACCAACGGTTGGTAACGGAGAACTGGTTGCAAGCAGCTGCTGCATCCAGAACGCACTGACGAGCGGTCGGCTTGGTACCAACGAAAAGAACGGTCTTACCGGATTCGGAGATCTTCTTTGCAGCAGCGGCAGCAACTTCGAGGAGGTCGCGGGTCTTGGACAGGTTAAGAACGTAGATGCCGTTCTTTTCAGCCAAGATGTAGGGCTTCATCTTCGGATTCCAACGCTGAGTCTGGTGACCAAAGTGGGAACCTGCAGCAAGCAGGTCTTCAACGGAAGGCAGATTTGCCATAATGTTATTCCTTTTTTCGGTTGTTACTACCCAGCCTGTAATTAAGCCGCAAAGTACCTTGGTACCACCGAAGCGGCTCTTACGAGACTGGTGATTGAATTATGCCAGGGCGTAATTGCCCGAGCGGGGGGAAATTTAGCAAATAAAGATTAAAGTTTAAAGGATAAAGGTCAAAGAACTAACGCAAAGGAGCATAAAAAAGAAAAAGCCCTCGCCGAGGCGAGAGCTTTTCCTTGAAAATCGAATGATCGATTAGCGCTTGGAGAACTGGAAGTTCTTACGAGCCTTCTTACGGCCGAACTTCTTACGTTCAACGGCACGAGCGTCACGAGTCATGAGGCCTTCCTTCTTGAGGGCGGGCTTGACTTCTGCGTCGTTAGCGACGAGAGCGCGTGCAATGCCAAGACGGACAGCGCCCATCTGGCCGGCGATGCCACCGCCACGAGCGGTAACTTCGACGTCCCATTCTTCTGCGTTGCCGAGGATGGCAAACGGAAGGTTGGCGATCATGTTCTGCACTTCAGAGTGGAAGTAATCCTTAAAATCACGACCATTGATAGTGCGCTTGCCGGAACCCGGCTTCAGGATCACAGCAGCAATAGCGTTCTTACGACGGCCAGTGCCGCGGTAGATCTTCTTATTCTTTGCGGTAGCGATAGAGGTATCCTCCGTTCTAAATTACAAGTCTACGACTTCGAGTTTCTGTGCTGCGTGCGGATGTTCTGCACCGGCATAGATTTTGAGTTTCTTGATCATCTTGTGACCGAGAGCGCTGTGAGGGAGCATGCCCCAGATAGCTGCTTCGAGCGGTGCGGTCGGGTGCTTAGCAAGGAGGTCTGCGAAGTTGATCCAACGTTCACCAGAGATCATACCGGTGTGGTGGAAGTATTCCTTCTTCAGCATCTTGTTGCCAGTAACTGCAACCTTTTCTGCATTGATCACAACCACGAAGTCGCCAGTGTCGACGTTCGGGGAGAAGATGGCCTTGTTCTTGCCCATGAGGATACGAGCAACTTCAGTTGCAACGCGGCCCATCGGCTTGTTAGCGGCGTCCACAAGCTTCCACTTGCGTTCGACGTTCTTCGGGTTTACCGTAATGGTCTTCATGTAAATCCTTTGATAAGTTATTCCGGAGCGACTTGCTCCGTGAAATTGCTGGGCTAAATTTAGAAGAAAAATACAAGCCCCGCAAGGGTAAAAAAGTCTGTTTTTTATAAAAAAGTCCGTAGTTTAGGGCTTTATCATTCTACTAATTATAATAATCCATATAATTCACATAGCATTTTAGACATATTTCTGGACTATACCGCCTGCGGACTCATAAAAAAAAGACTCCGCAGCGGGTGCCACGGAGCCCTTTGTTTGGTGTTTTGGATTAGGATCTTTACTTGACGATGCGGAAGTTCTGCATCTTTCCGTTGGTACGGTTGCGGACGAAGTAGACGCCCTTAGCGAACTTGATGTTACCATTCTGGACGGTGCTGATGGCTTCGCCGAAGTTATAGGCGCTGAGGCGGCCCATGAACTGGCCCTGCATATCGAACACGTCGTAGTCGGCCTTCACTTCTGCACCGAGCTGGATCGTCTGACCGATAGCGTCATCACCATCGATAGGTTCGGGGTCCTTTTCGCCCTTGGCAACGAAGGTTATGTAGTCAATATCAAAGTACTGCTTATCCACAGTGAGGCGCAGGATGTGCTGACCAGCGGTCAGGTTCACGTCAGCGGAAACCTTTTCGTATTCGTCATAAGTGTCGGTACCGGACTTTGCTGCGGGAACTGCGATACTTTCGGTAATAGCCTTACCATCGATAGAGAGGGTAAATGCGCCACCACCTGCAGAAGCAACAGCTGCATACATGGTATAGGAGCCAGTTTCCTTGACATCGACGGTGTATTCGTACCAGTTGTCAGTGTTGTTGTAGCCAATCACGACGCCAGTACCACCCTTGTAGAGGTTCGGGCTGGTATCCTTACGGTAGTCAGAGTTACCATTGCCGCTGCTAGCAACACTGTAGGAGTTATTGCCGGAGCCGTAACCCGGAACGTCATAGTTTTCTGCTTCGATCTTACCCGGAATGGAAGCTGCAGTGCCACCATACGGAGTCTGAGGTTCAGGATCGCGGACTTCGCCACCAGCAAGGCCAGTAGTATTGACGCCCTTGTTCTTGGACAGATATTCCTTGAGCCAGGTCATTGCGGGACGGTCATTGCCATTCTTGATGATACCAGAGTTACCGTTGGTAGTCCAGGTAGAACCGTAGATGTAGCCCCACAGGGTAATGCCAGCCACATGTTCATTTTCCATGAAGTAGGAAATCTGTTCGGAGTAGCACTGCTTCTGGGTATTATCGTCGTCAGTACCGATGTCATATTCAGAAATGAACATGGGGGTTTCGGTCTTTGTCCAAATTTCTTCAATAACGCCCTTGAGGGTGTTAATGTTCAAGCAGCCGCCGCTACCACCAGTACCACCTGCACCACCACCCTGGGTCATCATGTCGTGAGCCTGAAGGCCGTAGCCATCCACCGGAGCACCATTCTTCTTGATGGTCTGGATCAGCTGGATACCTTCGTTCTTCTGCCACTGGACAGTATTATAGTCGTTATAAATCAGGATTGCTTCCGGCCAACGTTCACGAGCCATCTTAAAGGCGGTAGTCACGAAGGTGTAGTCACCATTGTTGTCGCCACCCAGAGCTTGGATAATCTTGGTATTGGTATAGCCGGAATGATAAGAGTTGTTGCCGGTACGGATAGCTTCGTTCACCACGTCGATCATTTCCAGATCGGGGAACTGCTTCTGGACGGCGTCAAACCAGTTGGTAATAGCGGTCTTGGTATCGGCTTCGCTCAGGTTGCCGAGCCAGCTAGGATACTGGGAACCCCAGACCAGAGCGTGGAACTTGAAGTGTCCACCATTGTTCTTGGCCCAGTTATAGGCGTTTTTACAGCCGGTAAAGTTATAATTACCGCGAGAACCTTCGATAGATGCCCATTTACATTCATTTTCAGCGGTAATCTGGTTCCAGTAGGTACCGAAATCGGAACGAACCTGGCCATTTGTGGTAATGTTACCCACGAACTTGGCTGCACCATCAGCCAAACCGGGGCCAGCGAAAGACGGAACTGCGCATGCAGTTGCGAAAGCGAGTGCTGTAAGAGACTTTTTCATAACCCTAATCCTTTTGTTGTTCCCATATTCACCATTCATTAAACTATTTCCTATTGGAATAATAATAACAGGGGTAAATTCACTTTCCATGGATAAAATGTCCATAAGAAAACCCCCGGAATAGATCCGGGGGCATTTCCATTAAGAGAGAGCTGCGCTACGGCAAGATTACTTGACGATGCGGAAGTTCAGCATGGTGCCGGTGCCGCGGTTACGGATGTAGTAGACACCCTTAGCGAACTTGACGCTACCATTCTGGACAGTGAAGATGGCTTCGTCAAAGCTATAGCCGCTGAGGCGACCCATGAACTGGCCCTGCATATCGAAGATATCGAAGTCCTGACGGGTATCGAATTCCAGCTGGAGGCTCTGACCGATAGCATCAGTGCCAGAAGAGGATTCGGCAACAGGAGTCGTGCTAGCGCTGGATGCCGGGGTCGGTTCAACACTTGCAGAAGATGCCGGAACAGGTTCAACGCTTGCAGAAGATGCCGGGGTCGGTTCGACGGAACCTTCAACGATGTTCAGGTAGTCGATATCAAAGTATTCCTTAGTCACGGTAACACGCATGATGTGCTTACCTGCAGCCAGGGTAACCTTGGTAGAAGCATCCTGGAAAGTCTTGTAGTCACCGGTGCTGGGAACGGTAATGGAACCAACAGACTTGCCGTCCATGGAGATGCTCATTTCGCCACCATCCTGAGATGCTACAGAAGCGATAATGGTGTAATCACCAGCCTTTGCAACTTCTACAGTGTATTCGTACCAGTTGTCGGTATTGTTGTAACCAATAACGACACCAGTGCCACCCTTGTAGAGGTTGGGAGATTCGCCATCGCGGTAGTTAGAGTCGCCGTTACCGCCGTTTGCAACGCTGTAAGAAGCATTGGAGGAACCATCTTCGTTAACGCCTACGCCCGGAACGTCGAAGTTTTCAGCTTCAATCTTACCCGGAATAGAGGCAACCTTGCCACCATACGGAGTCTGCGGTTCCGGTTCAACAGGTTCGCCACCAATGAGGCCGGTGGTGTTTACACCCTTGTTGGATGCGAGATAGTTTCTCAGCCAGGTCATAGCCTTACGGTCCTGACCGTTCTTGATAAGGCCGGAGCAACCATTTGCAGTGTTATTACAGTTGAGCCAGGTCTGACCATAGATATAGCCCCAGAAAGTGATGCCGGCTACATACGGGTCTTCAAACCAGTAGGTGAACTGTTCCTTAATGCACTGTTCCTGAATGCCATCATCCGTAGTGGGAATGTCGTATTCAGAGATGAAAATCGGGAAATTGTTGGTCTTGCTATGGATCTTTTCCATGGTAGACTTAAAGGTGCTGTAAGCAAGGCAAGCACCACCGCCACCAGTACCATTAGCGCCACCGCCCTGGCTCATCAAGTCGTGAGCCTGAAGGCCGTAACCATCAATAGGAGCACCATTCTTTCTGATGGTATTGATCAGGTCGATACCCTGATCCACATTCCACTGAATGGTATTATAGTCGTTATAAATCAGGATTGCCTTGGGCCAACGTTCACGGGCCATCTTGAAAGCGGTAGTAAGGAAGGCGTAGTCATTATTATCGCCACCCAAAGCCTGAATAAGCTTGGTCTTGGTATAGTTAGAATGATACTGGCCGTTACCGGTACGGATAGCTTCGTTTGCCACGTCGATCATTTCCAGATCAGGATAATGCTTCTTAACAGCATCAAACCATGCTACAACAGCTTTCTTAGTATCATCAACACTCAAGCTTTCGAGCCAGCTGGGATACTGGGAACCCCAAAGGAGAGCATGGAACTTGAAGTGGCCACCATTGTTCTTAGCCCAGTTATAGGCAGCGTCACAACCAGCCCAGTTATAGTTACCGCGGCTGCCTTCGATGGAGCCCCACTTACAGCCGTTTTCTGCAGTGGCCTGGTTCCACAACTTGGTGTAAGTGTCGTTGGGACCGGGAGCAGTATTAGACTGAGTAATGTTACCGACGAACTTTGCTGCGCCATCGGCGAGACCCGGGCCAGCGAAAGACGGTACTGCGCATGCAGCGGCAAGAGCGAGAGCTGCAGCTACAGACTTTTTAATCTTTTTCATATCCACATCCTTATTTTTGTTTATTGGATTGATTTTTCCAACCATCACGTAATCTATTTCGTACGGGTTGGAATATTTCGCACCGAAAAGCAGTTTCCATGGATAAAATGTCCATAAGCATAACAACACTCGCAATAAAATGGCGTTTTTAGCAAAATTTCGCCACTTTTATCAAGATCGCCCATGGATACTTTCTACAACATCCCGCGTATGTAAACAAAAACTCGTTAGTATTTTGCAAACGGAAAGTGTTTTTCACACTAGTCTAATTATTCCAGCTTGGAATTAATTTTTTGAGTAGGATGTTTCAATGTTTGGAAATATTGCAACAAAAAAAGGAGTGTATTCTATGAAATTCCCTCATGTTTTGGGAACAGTTAGCGCAGTCGCCATGCTTTCCTCTGCAGCCTTCGGCTGGAGTGTTAGCGGCAACGTCGTAGGTACTGACAACAAGGGCATCGCTGATGTCAATATCAATACCTTCAACTACGGCGGATTCGAAACAACTAGCGGCGCAGACGGCGCATTCAGCCTTTCTAACGAAACCGACGCCATCGGAAACTTCGGTGTCGCAGCTTCCGGCGCAGTTTCTGTCCAGAAGCAAGGTAATTTCCTGAACATTGCCAACGCAAATGGCAAGGATTTGAAGGTTTCCCTGATGGACGCACTTGGCAAGGTCGTTTTCCAGGACCAGATTTCCACTAACATTCAGTTGGATCTCAGCAAGTACTCTCAGAAGATGATGGTTCTCCGCGTGACTTCCAACAGCAGAATTGAAAATTACGTGCTTTCCGACAAGGGCGTGGTCATGAGCGCCCTGATGAAGGAAGGTGAAGCTCTCCCCATGCTGCAGTTTGCTAAGACTGGCTACACCAATAAGACTTACCAGGCAACTGCAGAACACGAAACCGGCGTTAAGGTCGTTATGGAAGTTGCAAATGTCCCGTTCAACCCGGCATCCAGCAGCACTATCCCCACTCCCGCTTCTAGCTCTAGCAAGAAGGTTGAATCTAGCTCCAGCGCAGCACAGGTTGCCTCTAGCTCCAGCAAGGTTCCTGAAACCGTCAGCTGCGTAGGCAAGACTTATAAATCCGGCGAACACAACATGAGCGTGACCGTCGATGGCAAGGAACGCACCTTCATTATGCGCGTCCCCGCAGCATACAAGGGCGACAAGCCGGTTCCTCTGGTTGTGGACTACCACCCCATTGGCGGTCAGTCTGCTAGCCACATGAACTCTTCCGGCTACAAGACCTACTCCGATGCACTGGGCGGCATTTCTCTGTACCCGCAGGGCACCACCAAGACCATGGGCCCGGGCTGGAACGTTGGTCCTTGCTGCTCTTACGATGATGACATCAAGTTCTCTCGTGAAATGATCAAGAAGGTTGAAGAATTGACCTGCATCGACACCAAGCGCGTCTACGCAGCAGGCTTCTCCATGGGCGGCGGCATGAGCAACCACGTTGCATGTAACATGTCTGACGTCTTCACTGCAGTGGCTCCCGCAGCTATGGACTTGAACACCGTGAACAGCGCAAGCTGCGCTCCGGTACGTGCAGTTCCTATCATCATGTTCCGCGGCACCAACGATAACGTTTGCCGTTACCAGGGTGGCGACAGTGGCTTCAACGACGGTCTGAACTTCCTTGGCGCCGAAAAGAACTTCAAGTTCTGGGCAGACAAGAACGGTTGTACCGGTTCTCCCACCACCAACAAGGATGGTTGCCAGGAATACTCCAACTGTAAGGAAGGCTCCAAGGTTGTTCTCTGCACCAAGCAGGGTGGCGGCCATGACTACGGTGACGCTTCTATCGGCTGGCCGTTCCTCTACTCCTTCGAAATGCAGTAATGGCGATCTCTAGATCATAGATTCTCTCAGAAAAACCAACAAGAAGATCCCCGCAGCGAGCTGCGGGGACCTTTTTGTTGTATGGGATGTTGTTTTTCCTGACAAACAACCCAAGCTTATCAAGCGGATGCCGATTTACATCGGCATGATTATTAGAAGGCGGAAAGACGGAGCGTTTTCTGGCGGGAACCGCTACGAACCACAGCGATGTAATTGCCTTGCGGAAGTCGGCTAGTAGCGCCAAATTCCACCAGGTTTGCGCCTGCGGAACCGATACCGCGGGAAGCAGCCACCTGCCGGCCATTTACATCCAGCAGACGCACGGTGTAACTTTCACCTGCGGGAGCCTTCACCATCAGGGCAACGCTTGCTCGGGACATGGGCACGCGGGCCACTTCCAGAGAGTTGATGCGCTGTGCGGCAATATCAGGCATTGCGTCCGTACCAGATTCGATACTGAAGTTATCCACATTCATGAGGAAGCCTTCACCGTTATAGGTAAAGCGCAAGGTCTGTTCACCAGCGGGAAGTTCGATGGAGGTTTCTTCTTCATACCAGTCATTCCATCCGGAGGTCTTTTCGGGATCCACGGTAATGGTTCCCAAGGTCTTCCCCGCTTCGTTGGAAATGGTAATGGTGCTCTTTTCCTCGGAACCGGAAGCAACACGAACCTTCAGGGTGTAATGGCCAGCCTTAGGAGCCTTCACGAAGTATTCGGACCAATCGCCGTCTTCAATCCAGCCGATGTTAGGCTCACCAGATTCATCAGGCTCGATGACCACGCCATCCATGGCCACGTAATCTTCGGCTTCAATTTTGGCAGGCAAAGCCACCGCTTCGAAGGGTTCGTTGGTCACCTTCAGGTTGCCATCGAATTCGTACTTGCCGCCCGCCATGGTAGTGGTGCTGGCGATGTTGCCGTTATATTCAATGGTCAGGTTATCCTTATTAGTGGCACTCAAGCCCAGATAGGTCAGCTTGCCGTTGTTCCAAGCCAGGGAATCCACAGTCAAGCCGCCGCGAGCCTTCAAGCCAGAAACGCTACCGCTAGACCACTTGGAGGGAAGCGCAGGAAGCACGCGGATCTTTCCGCCCTGGCTCTGGATGAACATTTCGTTAATGCCAGAGACTGCGCCAAAGTTACCGTCAATCTGGAAAGGCGGATGGGCGTCGAAGAGGTTGTTGTAGGTACGGTCCGGAGTAAGGAGGTTGCGCACCAGCTTGTAAGCGTGATCGCCATCCTGAAGACGAGCCCACAGGTTGATCTTCCAGGCCAGAGACCAGCCGGTAGCATTGTCGCCACGCTGGGTCAAGGTAGTCTTTGCTGCTTCAGCTTCGTCCTTGGTGCCGTCTACAGAAATCTGGGCACTGGGGAAAAGGCCGTAAAGGTGAGAAACGTGGCGGTGTTCGCTCTTGGGATCGTCCCAGTCTTCGAACCATTCCATAAGCTGGCCATACTTACCAATCTGATTGGGCGGCAAGCGCTTGACAGCAGTTTCGAATTCTGCACGCAGGTCTTCATCAACGCCTAGAATCTTGGAGGCTTCGATAGCGTTGTTGAAAGCATCGCGGGCAATCTGGATATCCATGGTGGGGCCAAAGCAGACGTTGTAGCCGCCGTGGGTATTTTCCGGAGAATCGCTGGGAGCGGTCACCAAATACTTGTGGCCACTCTTCGGTTCTTCCACCATAGTGGTGAGGTAGAATTCAGCGGCACCCTTCATGGTTTCGTAAGCGTCCTTCAGGAACTGCTTATCACCGGTGTAGAGGTAATGTTCCCACAGATGAGTGCTGAGCCAACCTGCACCAGAAGGCCACACACCCCAGGAGCCGTCCACAGGTCCCGTACGGTTCCACAAGTCAGTATTATGATGTACAACCCAGCCGCGGTCCGTTCCCCAGATTTCCTTGGCACTCTTGGAACCCTGAGAGACCAGAGCCTTGATCTTGTCGAACAGAGGCACACCGCATTCCTGGAGGTTGGCAGATTCCACCATCCAGTAGTTCATTTCCAGGTTGATGTTGGTGGTGTACTTGGAACCCCACATAGGAGAAGTGTCCTTATTCCAGATACCCTGAAGGTTTGCGGGCTGGCCACCCTTACGGGAGCAGGAAATCATGAGGTAACGACCAAACTGATAGTACAGTTCCACGAAGGAGGGGTCGTCGGTGGTGTTAAATGCCTTGACGCGGCTGGTGGTAATATCGCCAGCGTTGGAAGCGGCGGTACCCAGGTTCAGGCGCACACGATTGTACAGTTCCTGATAGTCCTTCAGGTGGGCTTCCTTCAGCTGTTCATAAGTCTTCTTGCTGGCAGCCGCGATGGCAGCCTCTGCACGGGCGGCCGGGTCGCCAGAGACGTTATCGAAGGAGTTGAAGTTGGTGCCGATATTCAAGATGATGGTTGCGGAATTTGCTCCGGAAACATCCACCGTTCCATTACCAGCCTTGACGGTACCGCCGTCAGCCTGCACCACAAAACGAGTCTGGAACTTGATGGAATTCACCTGACCATTCATGACGAGAGTGTTGCTACCGGAATTAGTCACGCTCTTGTTGGTATGAGGAGAAGTGAGGCCAGCGCTAAAGTTGACCTTACCGTTTTCGCTTGCAGTCAGGCGAATCACCATCACATTGTCAGGATAGTTTGCAAAATATTCGCGGGTATACTTGACGCCGCCTGCAGTATAAGTAGTCTTTGCAGTAGCTGTTTCAAGATCCAATTCGCGACGATAGTCAGAAGCAGTGTGACCTGTATTGATGACCAGGTCACCTACGGGCTGGAATGCGGCAACGTCGTAGGTGGCGAAACTACCGGTCATATCTTCTGCAGTCTTGTAGTCACCAGAGAAAAGTGCATTACGAATCTGAGCCAATTTAGCGGCAGAACCGCTCTTGTTGTTGCTACCCGGACCACTGTTCCAGACGGTACCTTCGTTCAGACCAATCACGTCCTTACTGGCACCGCCATAAATCATGCCACCCATGTAACCGTTACCGATGGGAAGTGCATCCGTAAAAGTGGTGCCAGCATCGCTATTGTACCACAGAACGTGGGATGTTTCGGGAGCAGCCATTGCAGGTGCTACAAATGCAGGAACGGACAGAGTTGCAAAACTCATGCCCAATCCAAACATCATATCTCTCAGAATCATAATAACCTCTTTTTTTACCCAACTTTTATATCGTCAAAAATACCCCCGTAGGAGTTGATTTACAACATCCCTAAAAAAAGTCCCATTGACATTTTGTCAAAAGACCAAAACGTCACTGGATCCTTCGACTCCGCTCAGGATGACGGGAGCGATAAAAAAACATCTCGGAATTGCTTCCGGGATGTCTTGTATTTGGGTGTGGAATCTTTACTAGCGCTTGATGCTTGCGTTATCGCGTAAGCTTCATAATCTGGCGAGAGCCGCCGTTGGCGCTACGGATAATGTACACGCCGGGCTGCATGCCGCGAGCCTGCAACTGGTCACGAACCTGGTTCATGTCAACCGCATTCACCTTGGTGAGCATTCTGCCCTTGGCGCTATATACATAGAAGTCCTGTTCTTCGGCAACATTCAACTCTACAGAGTTAACAACAGGCAGAGCTTCTTCATTGGTACCGAAACGGATCCAGTCGATGTTTGCATAGGCGCCGGTGATTTCCACCTTCAGCACATGCTTGCCTGCAGTAACGGAGCCAATCTTTCCATCGATAGTGCCGTAGGTATCCCAGTCTTCGCCCTTGGGGACGAGAATGGTATCGGTAACAGCCTTGCCATCCATGTACAGCTTAAAGCCGCTTCCTTCAAGACCACTTGCCACGTTGGCGCGGAACAGGTAATCACCAGCTTCCTTCACGTCAACGGTAAATTCAAGCCATTCGCCCGGCTGGGTATAGCCAAGAGCATAGCCCTTGCAATCCTTTCCATCAGTTCCGCCGAGGCAGACAATATCCACGCCGTCATCCGGACGATAGACACCGCCTTCGTTTTCCATATCAGCGTCGTGGAAGCTCAGGCCTTCACCGCCCTTGTCGTAATTTTCCATCTGGATTTCGCCCGGGAAGGTATTTTCCGCAAAGGCTTCCTGCTTGACTTCGCCATATTCAATAGCGGGATACTTGGCATCCACCAGGCTAGTTTCCAAGTTGGGGAAACCGATGTTGGCAAGTACGGTAGGATCTTCCATCAGGCCGCGAACCGGAGTAATACGGAACTTATGCTTATAGGTATTCTTTGCGCCCAGCATGTAGGTGCTGAGAGGCTTTGCGCCCCAGCTGTTGGTGCCACCCAGGCCCATCTGCTGCAGGTCCACACGGAGGGTGATTTCCTTGTCACGCTTCAGATCCCAGGGCAGCTTCACGTCGGTGAGCTGTTCCGGAGTGTAGCGCAAGGTATTGAATTCCATGAGAGGAGAACCCACAACCATCAGGCCCTTGCCCTGTGCGTTAGTGAGCATCATCCATCTTGCATCGCTACGCTGACCGGTTTCGCCCACTTCCATATAGGGGACGAAGAAGTCATCCACGTTAGCGCTGTAAATGCCGGCATAGCTACCTTCACGACGGCCAACGTAGTTTTCTGCAGGACCGCGACCATACCACTGGACCTTTTCAAAGCCACCCGGAATGGTAAAGAGAGTACCTACGTTGGGAATATCCGGCTGAGCGGCATCCGGAGACAGAGTGTAATCCACCAGAATGTCGCCGCTACCGTAAATGGTGTAGCTCAATGTCATGGTAGAATAGCCGGCGGAAATGCCCAGAGTAAAGTCTACGCGGGTTTCGTTGTCGCTGACCTTAGTGACCTTGGAGCTATTCACCTTGCGGCCGCTACCAGCCTTGCGCCATACGCCGCTGACCTTTTCCATATTGTAGCCCTTGTCGTTATCCGTAGGAGCGCGCCAGAAGTTAGGTACGCCACCCTGCTGGATCAACTGCAGGCCATTCAACTTATAATTTTCGATGGTTGCGTTTTCCATGTTGATGGAGACAATGAAATCGTCACCTTCCACAGTCATGGAGCCATTACCTTCGGAAACCTTCTGCTTGGGAAGGCTGGAGAAGTCTACAGCCGGGATGTTACCCTGACCAAGCTTGACGGCAAACTGTTCATGAGCAATGCTAAAGCCAGCGTCACCCCAATCTTCCTTATTCTTCAGCTGGAAATCAATATCCAGCATATATTCAGAACCAGCCTTCAGTTCCGGCTTCTTGAATCCGATGGTCACTTCCTTCTTTGCCAAGGGAGCAATATCCAGGTCAGTGCCAGCCAGCTTGCCGGTAGCAATAGCCTTACCGTCTTCCTTCAAGGTCCAAACAGCATTCACATAATCCTTCAGGTTCAGGAAGTCAAAGCGGTTTTCAATTTCCACCAGACCCTTTTCCATGGACTTTTCGTGAACAACAATGTTACGATACTGATGCTTCACTTCCCACATTTCAGGCTGCAATTCGCGATCCGGAAGGACCAAGCCGTTGGCGCAGAAGTTGTCATCGTTAGGTTCATCGCCCCAGAGACCGCCAAAATTAAAGTACTTGGTGCCGTTGCGACGGAGACCCTGGTCGATAAAGTCCCAAATGAAGCCGCCAAACACGCGGGGATTATCATAGAAAGCCTTTACGTATTCCTTCAATTCACCCACAGAGTTACCCATGGCATGTTCATATTCGCAGAGCATCCAGGGCTTGTTATTGTTGTTGTAAGTAGCGGCAGTCCAGTCGCTGCAATACATACAGCTATTCACGTCGGCGTGGTCGTTATCACCTTCGTAATGAACCGGACGGGTTTTATCAGCCTGATGGGCGTATTCCTGCATAGTGCCGAACACATTGCCCCAGCCAGCTTCGTTACCCAGGGACCAGATAATCACAGAAGGATGGTTCTTGTCGCGCTGAATCATGGAGCTGATACGTTCCACAGAAGCGCTACGCCAGTTGTCGTCGCTCTTAGGCACCTTATCGTTTGCGCCATGAGTTTCCAGGTTGGTTTCGTCAATGACGTAGATACCGTACTTGTCGCAAAGATCGTACATACGGGGGTCATTGGGATAATGAGACATACGGAGAGCGTTAATATTGAACTGTTTCATCAGGAACACGTCCTTTTCCATCAGTTCATAACTCATAGTATGGCCATAATCCGGGTCAATTTCATGGCGGTCCACACCGCGCAAGATCACGGGAGAATTGTTCACGTAGAAACGGGTAATGCCGTTGCCATCCTTCTTGAGTTCAACCTTACGGAAACCGATACGGTTACTTTCCACCTGGATGGTCTTGCCGGCGGCATCCTTCAAAGTCAGGACGAAAGTATAGAGGTTAGGAGTTTCGGAACCCCACTTCTTTACAGAAGCGATAGTCTTGCTAAAGCTGATTTTTTCTTCCTTGCCGGCGGCAACAGAAACGGTAGACTTGTCGGTAGATACTGCTGCGCCAGAAGCATCATACACACCCATTTCCAGAGTGTAGGAACCGGAGGCGGAGCTAGAAGTATTCTTCACCCAGACGCTAGCATCCAGAGTACCATCAGAATAATTGCTTGCCAAGGAAGCGTTTACCTGGAAGTCCTGAATGTGAGTCTTGGGAGTAGCGTAGATGTACACATCACGATGAATACCAGCCAGACGGATAAAGTCCTGGTCTTCCATCCAGGAGCCATCACACCAGCGGAACACCTGTACGGAGATGTTATTCTTACCGCTGCGAAGCTTATCGGTAATATCAAATTCGTGGTCGGTGAAGGAGTTTTCGCTATAGCCAACGTACTTGCCGTTCACCCATACGTAGTAGGCGGATTCAACACCTTCGAAATGGAGGCGAATGCGCTTGCCGTCCCACTTTTCGGGAACGGTAAATTCGCGACGATAATGACCCACGGGGTTAAACTTGGTGGGAGCTTCCGGAGGGCTAATCCAGTCGTTCTTATTCCACGGATAGATCACATTACTGTAAATGGGATGGTCGTAACCATAAATCTGCCAGTTACCAGGAACCGGAATTTCGTCCCACTTGGAAACGTCATAGTTATCCGCATAGAAATCGTTGTTACGCTGTGCAGGAGCGTCTACATGATAGAACTTCCAGGTGCCAGACAAAGTCTGATACCATTCAGATCCGCGACGGTCCATCTTCAATGCTTCTTCCAGAGAAGAATACGGCATGGAAGTCACATGGGGAGTAAGCGTATTCACGCCAAAGATCGTAGGCTTGCCATTCCATTCGTTATTAGGCTGAGCCACAGCAGCAACAGCAGAAGCCATTGCAACACTCAAAAACAAACTACTAGTTTTCATAGTATTCCTCACAATTACCAACACTACAAAGATATTCCTTTTGATCAATTTTTAAAACACTTTTTTCAACACTCCTATGGACAGTTTATCCAAATATGTCCATCGTGGACAAACAATGAATGGCGACGATTTCCCATCAGAACAAGAAAGGCTCTCGCCTTAGCGAGAGCCTTTCTCAACGTTCCGTATTTAGAACAAAGTATTTACTACTTCACCTTCACCATCTGGGACTTCTTGGAGGTTACATTGCGGAGCATGTAAACACCCTTGGAGAAGCCAGCGCTGATCATTGCTTCGGAGAAGTTTGCACCGTTGGAATGAATCATGCCAAGCTTCTTACCCTGCATATCGAATACATTGTAAGAGGCGCCAGCATTCACCACCTGGAAGTTCTTGACCAAAGCATCCTTGTTATCGCCGCAACTTTCTGCACCGATGGGGCACGGATCTTCTTCGCCCTTCGCAACGAAGTTGAAGTAATCAATATCGAACCAGTCTGCTGTTGCGGTAAAGCGCAGAATGTGCTGACCCTTGGTGAGCTTGACATCTGCAGAAACCTTGCTGTAGGAATCAAAGTTCTGAGCATCGTCTTCACTCTTTCTTGCAGCGGGAACCGCAATATCCTCGGTAACGTCTTCACCATCCACAGACAGCTTGAAGCTAGAGCCACCATCAGAAGCCACAGCGGCATACATAGTGTAGTCACCATCCTTGGCAACGTCCACAGTGTATTCCAGCCATTCGCCATTGGTAATGTATCCTACGACAGTGCGTGTTGCGCTCTTCTTGTAGATATCCACTGCGGGAGCGTCTTCGCTACGGTACTCGGAGCATTCAGCTTCCTTGCCTTCGTCGGTGCAGGAATGATTTTCAGTATCGCTATCCTGGAAGGAGCTGTTACCGCGGCCCTTACCCGGCTTGTCGAAGTCTTCGGCTTCGATCTTACCCGGAATTGCCCAAGCCTTGCCACCGAACGGTTCCTGAGGAACTGCAGTTGCGGAAGTTTCGAAGTACCAGTAGTCAAACTTGAAGTTGCCAGACTTAAATACGAAATACAAGTCTGCAACGCCATCGGCACCAGTCACTTCGAAGGAATTTTCCTGCCAGGTATCGCTTGCGGGAACCTTAATGGTAGACATCAGCGGACCAGTAGCAGAACCGGAATGAAGTTCAATCACGCCGGAGCCACCCTTAGTGCAAACCACGATATTATCGGCACCATCACTCATGTCCACGGAACGGACCTTGGTCCAGGAACCCGCATTCATGTTGGTGAGATAAACAGTCTTGCCTTCGCTTTCAACATTCTTGATAATGGTGTAACCACCAGCCTTATCCACAGTAATGCCTTCCACCCAAGCCTTGGTTTCGGCCTGAACCTTTTCGTAAGGATCCAAATTCTTGATAGGCTTAGTTACACCATCATCCGTCATGCGGATGGTAGGAATGGTACCATCGGCACCCCAGGTAAATTCTTCCACTGCAGAAGTACGGGAATAGCCACCAGCACTGGGAACGCGGCGCTGGTTATGGTAGAAGAAGAAGCTACGGCCCTGGAAATCCACAATACCGGAATGTACCGTAAATGCAGAGCCCGGTTCGCTGCTAGGCATAATGGTTCCCTTATACTGCCAGCCGCTTGTAGGCTTATCACTCCAGGAATAGTCAATGGATTCGGGAACGCCGCCAGCAGCATAGATCATGTAGTACTTCTTGCCGCGCTTGTGGATCCACGGGCCTTCCGTATACTTGCCGTTAAAGCTAGCCATGTCCGTAAGCTGGACACCACCGTCGCATTCGATCATGTTGTCCTTGAGAGGGCAGAAATAGAGTTTGGGGTTACCCCAGTACAGGTAAGCCTTGCCATCATCATCAATCCATACGGTAGGGTCGATGTAGTCCCAGTTAGGACCAGCCAAGTGCTTGCCGTTCAGAGCATCCTTAAAAGGACCTTCCTTGGTATCGGCAACAGCCACGTTAATGGCGCGGCCACCCTTGGTAGATTCAACAGTCACATAGTAGTAATACTTGTACTTGCCGCTGGCATCCTTACGACGGATTACCTGAGCAGCCCAGTCGCCATTCTTCTTGGCGCTACCGTTAAAGTCGCCTGCTTCCAGGATCAGCTCGCCCATATCGGTCCAGTTCACCATATCGGTGGTGCAGGAAACGCGCCAACCATGCATGGTAAAGAAGGAACCACCTTCGTCGTTACCGGAATAGGAGCAAAGCGTATCGCCGAATACAACCGGAGCCGGGTCCGGAGAATAATATGTCTGGATAATGGGATTATCCGCCATAACGGAAGGGACAATTCCCAAACCGAATGCACCAAAAATAGTGGGTGCAATCCACTTTTTATAACTCTTCATCATAACAAAACCAAACCCTTTTAAAAGTTCTCTCTAAAAATATCTCCAATTTCCGCCCATGTGAATAGCCGTAAAAGAATTGCTCTGGACAATTTGTCAAAGGGCATATGCGCTAAAAAGCGCCAAAAACGCCGAAAAAAGCGTCTTCGTGATAATCATCACGTAACCAAGGTCTAGTGATTAAAAAATCCCGAGGGAGAACCTCGGGATAACACTAAAGCAGAATCGCAGGGATCTTACTTCACGTTCACGCGGAAGGAGGAACCGGAGGGTGTTTTCACCATGTAGATTCCGGAATCCAAGACCTTCGTGCGGAGAAGATCGCGGGCTTCGCGGGAAGATGTTGCGTTGACATAACCCATGAGGCGGCCCTGAGAGTTATAGATCTTGTAGGCACCGACGTTAGCTACATCCATATCCAGCTGGAAGCGGGTAGCACCCGGGACGATTCCATCGGTATTCAGTTCGTCTTCGGTAAGGGCGAACTGAATCCAGTCCAGATTGCCGTAAGTACCGGTGATTGCCACACGGAGAACGTGTTCGCCCTTAGGCAGCTTGGCAGTCTTGCCTTCCACATAGCCGTAGGTCACCCAGTCTTCGCCCTGAGGGATAGCGATGGTGTCGGTAATGGCTTCACCATCCATATAGAGGCGGAAGCTTGCCACATCAAGACCGCTGGCCACATTGGCGCGGAACACATATTCACTTTCCAGAATGACGTTTACGGTGTATTCCAGCCATTCGCCCGGATTGGTATAGCCAATTGCATAACCCTGGCAATCTACGGTATTCAAGGTATCGGCGCAGCCCAGGCCAACCACATCCACGCCATCTTCACGATAGACGTTGCCTTCGTTGACGAAGTCCTTATCGCTAAAGGAAACGCTCTGGCCACCTTCATCGTAGTCTTCCAGCTGGAGGGTACCCGGAATGGAGTGTACCACGCCGTTAAAGGGAGCCTGAGGAACCGTGTTGGAGAAGTCCGGCAGCGGGATTTCGGTAATTTCCTTGATTTTCTTGAAGTCCTTTTCGATACCTGCATTGTCTGCAGTATTCTGATTCCAGTAATCGCTGGACTGGTTAATCGTGTTGGTACCAGCCTGGTTCTGGCCTACGCCACCTGCGGCATTCTTGAACACGTTTTCCTTGACGGTAAAGCCGCTGGAACCTTCATCCAGATAAATAGGCACATTCCAGTAGTCAGCCCACTTGGAGGTGGTGTTATCGTGGATGTAGTTATACTGGATTTCACTACCGGTACCCTGGTTGGACAGGGTGTAAATCGGGCCTGCATCGCAGAGCAAGCGGGCGATATGGTGGATTTCATTCCAGTTCACATGGTTATTGGTCATGGCCGTCTCCTTCTTTGTCCAGCCAAAACCAATGGAAATACCAGAATAGTTGGTATAGGAAACTTCGTTATGGACAATCTCGATATAGCGCGGAAGACCGGCACCAATACCTACAGCGCCCTGGTGTTCTGTAGTCACGTTGTTGACCAGGTTATTCTTGATGGTATCGCGAGTGCTGATTTCTTCCTTGTCGCTGGGGTTGTAAGCTTCGTGAATTTCGGTAGTGGAGTCCTGAGCGAACTTACCGATCATGATACCGGCAGCACCGATATTAAAGAAGGCATTGCCCTGAATCATATCGTCGTTAGTACCGGAGACAAAGTCAAGACCAGTTGCAGCCAGCTGGGAGAAAACGTTCCCCTGCACCTTGAAGTGATGGGCATTTTCAACACGGAACGCAGCATCCGGACGCCACAGCAAATACTTGTTACTGTTCAAGGTGCCAAGGCCACCACGTTCGGGGTCAGAAAGCACATCCACGTTGAAGTTGGCGGCCTGCAAATCCAGGAAGCCTTCGTCGCTGGGGCGCAGGTAGTTGGTGTGGCCGAAGTACAAGCCTTCGAAAGCCATGTAGCCCACCTTATTCTTGGTGTCCTTGCCCAGAACGTTGAACAGAGTGTTGATACGGGGTGCCACGACGTTGGCGGTTCCCATGTTTTCGCCTTCGCGGGCCTTATAATAAAGGACATGTTCCTTTTCGTCCAGGAACCATTCACCCGGAGCGTCAATAAAGTCGTAGGAGTTTTCCAGATAGTAAGCCTGCTGCTTGGGCGGGTTACTCATGAAAGCGGTACCCAGCATGGGATAAGCACGATGGAACAGCTTGGTACGTTCAGGATCCTTGGGGATCAGCTTGGAAGTGCCGCCATTATTCTGGATCTTTTCCAGACGGAGGATGTTTTCGGACCAGGCGATCATCAAGTGGATTTCCACATTGTCCGCATCCTTAATCATCTTCACATCGTCGGTAGAAACATCAAAGGCACGGCCCGCGGAGTCCACCTTAGTGAGGCGCTTGAAATCATGGTCAATTTCACTTGCCATATTGGGGTAGCAAGCGCGAACGGCCTTCTTGTTGTTCACATACAGCTGGCGGAAACGGCCTTCTACGCCTTCTGCCTTCCAGATGTTATTAGCTTCGTCGTGAATGGTCCAGCCCGTAATGGGCATACCGCCAGTAATCAGGGGCTTTTCGCCATCGGCAGCCTTATAGCGCACGTAATGGCCGTTCTGACCGCCGTCCTTTTCGTCAAAATTGATGGTATTTGCCAGCTGGTAGGTACCTTCGCGAAGGATCACCTCGATGTCGCCGGTCATGGTGCCGTTAATGGCACGAACAGCCTTCTGGGCTGCTGTAATTGTCTTGAAGGGAGCGTCCTTGGTTCCCTTGGCAGCATCGCTACCATCGGGAGCTACATAGAAGGTTGCCTGAACAGCAGCCTGAGAGAGGCTTGCCAAGCCAAAGGCAGCGCACAATGCAGCCTTATTGACCATACTCTTAAAAACCATATTTCCTCACAATTTCCGGCCACACCACTGGCCGAACAAACCAACATGAGTAAAGATATGTTTCGGCAGGAGCAAATGAAATAGCGCAAAAAAACATCCCGTGGACAACTTGTCAACGGGACGCCTCCAAATCTGGCGAGAATTCGCGGGAAAAAGAAACACCAAGAAGGATGCCCGGCTCAACAGAAGTACCCGCTGACGCTAGCCCAAACACAGTCCAAACCTAACTGCGGTTGACCATGACACCAAAAAAACATGGTCAACTCTAGCATCGCCTGCTTCAGCCTTTATGCCCCACAGCCCCATCGACTCGTGGGCGGCATCCTTCTTGGCGTTACCAAAAAAGTCTTATCAAGAATATACACCAGGAAGTTGCAGATAGCACAAAGGCTCCCTCAGGAGCCTATTCTAAAATGGAAGAGAGGAAAAACCGTGACAATAATCAACGAATTTTTGAAAAACAAAGTTTTTTCGGGGAAACACTACTTTGGCAATTTCAAAATGGCTATATTCTTTGTCGAGGTTATTACCTGGCTAATACACGGGGTCTGTAGGAGGATTCCACTAACAGCTCGACGACATTACCTTGCGTATCGCGAAAGCGGTGCGATAGCCTCTCTCTATATAACATCATCTCCTTAAAACAACAGCCTGCGGGATTATTCTCGCAGGCTATTGCTTTACGCGGGCGCGGGCAGCGCCTTGTTTTTGAGAAGGTGCAGCGGGCGGATCGCAAGCGGGGTGAAGCGGGCGGATCGCAAGTGGGGTGCAGCGGGCAGCGCAATCGCGGGTAAAAAAGCGTAAATCGGCGGAAAGCTAGTGCAAATCCGGCGTTTTTCAGGAATTCGTACTAGTATTTTCGTCTGACGGAAGCCCTGTGGTGGCAAATACTAGTACGAATCCGACATTTTCCGCATTTTTGCACTAGTGCATCATGAGCGAGGCTTTACGGACTAGTACGAAAATCGACATTCCCGTATTTTTGCACTAGTATTTTCGCCCAGCGGCCACCTCACAGCAGCGCACGCTAGTGCGAATCTGGCATTTTCAGCTTTTTCGTACTAGCGTTCAGGCGCACCACCCGCCAAAACACCTCAGACAAACTAAAAATGCTAGTGCAGATCCGAGGATTAATCCCGATTTGCACTAGCATTTTGCGAAAACGGACATTTTACAACGACCTAATTCCGCCGACCCGACATTGCCCAGCCTGCCCGACGTTCAACGACCCGCTAGACATCCTCCTTCTCTACATACCAGAGGTGGACTTGCTGGGTGCCCGGAGGGACATCTCCCTTCAAGTCCATACAGATGATATTTTCCGCGGTGTCAAAGTCATCTGGACAGATGACCTCATTGATGCGGTCCATGATTTCACTGAACTGGCGGAGCAGTAAATCCCCACCGTGTTCCACCACGATAATGCAGGACTCCACCCGAGGCAACTGCTGCAACCAGCCATCCACATCCTGACGGGCGCGGCTAACCAGAGCGCCATCACCCGAGGTGCGGCTAACCCGATGTTCATCACCCGCGGCGCGGCCCGCCGGAGCGTAACTCCCCGAAAGGTGACTGGACGACCCGCGGCAAACCTGAGCATCGGAGCAATCAACTTGAGGGCCACTGGACGTGTCGCGGAACACCAGGCGTTCATAGACCATATGGCCGTACATTCCTGCCAGGGACGCAACATCATTATAATCCAGGGATACTGTATTCCCGTCAGAGCACGCACGCTCCAGAACTTCCAGGCATTTTTCAGCGGACTCCGTCTTAAACAACCTGCTAAAGACAGTCACCTGAAATCGGCCCGACGTTTCAATCCCGCGGTTCCCCGACGTACCTTCCCCGCGGCAGCCCAACGTTTCAATCCCGCGGAAGGGCGAATCACCTTCGGGCTTATTCATAGACACAACGATCTCCGTCCCGTTGCTGCGGGAGGGATCACTATCCTTCAAAAGCTGAAACATTCTCATGATATGAATCCTTGTTGATACATGTAGCGGAGCATAATATTGTGTAGCTTGCCGAAGGCTTTGTCGTAGTCGCAGGGGTCTTCGGAGATGGCCAGGATATGGAAGAAGCTCCATCCGAAGCGCACGTCCAAATCCATTCGATATCGCACGAAACCCAGGCCTTCCTTCAGCTCGATCACGTAGGTGGCCGGGCGGGGGCTCGTCAAAAGTTGGGGCGCAACACGGTCGGTGCTGATTCCGCCAATCTTCACGTAGGTGCGGCAATCCCCATCTTCGTTATACAGGTACTTCTCTCGAGGGTTTTCGTCCTGAAGACGCATGAACTCGATGGGCATCATATTTACCACGGCTTTTAGCTTCATGACTACTCCTTTTTTGCCAAGGGGGATTTCCCTTTTGCGGAGCATAATGTAGATTAGCTATGCGACACAGTTTGTCGCGTTGTTTTTCAGGCGAAAAAGGGGCTAAAATGGAAGACTTAAGCAAAAGCGACCGCATTATCAGCCTGCTGATCCAGATGGTGCAGCACCCTAAAACCAGCTATTCCGTGAGCCAGCTCATGGCCGCCCTAAACTTGCCAAAGGACCAGCGGCGCAATGTGGAAAGAGACCTGAAGGCCCTTACGGACATGCCCGGGTCCGTGGTCATTTGCGAGGGAAAGGCGCCCCGAAAAACTTACCGCCTGGGGCTTGTGGTATTCAACAAGTTCGACATTCCCGACTTTAACGAGCTAATCCTGAAGTTCGTATTCCTGCGATGCGTCTCCCACATTTATCCCGGTACCGGCGACCTGATCGAGGAACTGACCCAGCGCACCTTCGACAACTTGCCCGTTGCCCAGCAGGAAAAAGAAAAGTCCATTTTCAAGGACATCAGCTCCAAGGTCCTGTATATGGGCAAGACTGTGGAAATGGACGACACCGCCAGCGAAAAGCTGAAGGTTATCCTGGACGCCATCCGCACAGGCCACATGATCACCACCACCTACGACCAGAAGGGCAAAGAATCCGAAAGGCTCCCCCTGGCCATTGTGGTATACCAGAGCTCCGTTTACGTGGCATGCCGCAGACACGGCGATCCCCTGGCCATATACGCCATCAAGCTGAACCGCATCCTGGACGTAGCAAAGAGCAGGAAAACTTTTACCATTTCCCAGGAAACCTGGGACAAGCTTCAGAAGAAAGTATCCGACCTGGACTTGTTCGACGATGACGACGAGCCCATCGACATCCGAGTCTCCTTCCCCCTGAGCAAACGAAAATTCGTGGAGGATGACGATTTCCACCATTCCTCATCCTTCGAGGTGAAGAAGGGCAAACTCTACATGTCCATGCGAGTGTGCAACGGCACCCAGTTACTCATGTGGATCATGCGCCACAGCGTCAACGACATCGAAATTCTGGAACCCGACTGGCTGCGAGACGAAATTCGTGACCAGGCCCTGGACCTGGCCAACAGGCACCGCACCAAAAATTAAACGAGAAACAAAGCCGATTAAGTCTTAGCGGTTCCAGCCGTTGGGGGCATCCACTTCGATAAGGGGCTCCCCGCCGCCACCAAGGTTATGGGTTTCCACGGCGCTCTTAATACCCAGCCAGCCACGCATTCTCTTAACACGATCAGAGGAGGTATTCTTAGCCTTCTCTGCTTCTAATTCAGACTTATTATCAACAGAGTTATTCATGTGCGTAAAGATAGATAAAATCAAATGCTATTATTCACATATGGATTTTAGGAATATTTCAAAAACATTGTTTGGTGCAACTATTTGCGCATTCACCTTTGGTTTGGCGGGGAACGCTATGGCAACAACTCCTTTCACCACCGTTCCCTGGAACGGTCACGTAGGCGCCGCAAGCTTTACCTTCGACGACGCCATGGACGACCAGATCAAGAACCTCACCCCCATTCTGGAAGAACTGACCGACGTCAGGGTCACCTTCTTCCTTTCCAACATGGGCGGCAACCGCCTCACGGCAACAGGCGCAGGCTTTGCAAAACTCGCCAAGATGGGTAACGAAATCGGCAACCACACCGATGGACACTTGCAGCTCCCCGACCAGAGCGACGACAAGCTGAAAACAGAAATCACTGACTTTGCCGACCAGATTGAAAAAGTCATGGCAGACAATGGCGCCGAAGTAAACGTCACCGCAGTAGCCACCCCCTACTGCAACAACAACGAAAAAGTCTCCGCCGAAATCGACAAGCGTCAATTCATCAACCGCGACTGTGGCTGGCATGGCCGTAACGACTGGGATACGGAACCCAAGTGGCTGGGCATGGCCTCCCGCGTTTGGAACTCCTCCGAAACCGCCACCGCAGAACTTTTGAGCGCCCTGGACACCGCCGCATACATCGGCGACTTCGGCGCAGCCAACCCCTGGGAAGTGCAAGTCAAAGGCGGCTCCTGGCTAGTCCTCCTGAATCACGGTGTCTCCGACGAAGGCGGCATGAGCATCACCCCCGCGGACATCAAGAGCGCCTTCAAGCGCGCCCTCGAAAACAACCTGTGGACCGCCCCCTTCAGCACCGTAGGCGCCTATCACAGAGCCCACTTCACCCTGGACAAAGCCGAAGCAATCAAGGACGGCGAAGGCTACAAAGTCAGCTGGGAACTCCCCCACCAGCACATGCCCAAAAGCATCCCCCTGAAAGTCAAGCTCACCGACGACTTCCTGAAAGAAGCAGGCTTCACCACAAACGACAACATCGTCCTGGTGCAAGGCGGCAAGGAAATCGCCCCCGACGCCCAAGGCAATTACACCCTTGAATTCACCGCCCTCAGCGCCACCATCCGCAAGGCATCCACTCTAGGCCTTGGCACCCCGAGGCAAAATAAACAACCCCGCGAGAATACACAAGCCAGTAATAAAATATACGACCTGAACGGAAAGCATCTAAAGCAAAACAGAGACGTTCACGTTATTAAAGTTTTCGGGAAGTAATTTCAAAACAAAAAGTCTCCTTCTTTCGAAGGAGACTCTTTTGTTATCGAGTTGGAGGAAAACTAGTATTCGATTTCTTCAAGATACGGTTCGTTCTCTACAGGTTCAACATACTTCTTAATCACATCCTTTGCCATGGTCTGGGTAGGAATATTAAATGCAGAGAACGTAACAAGGACATTAGATCCATAAGTCACGACATGCTTGGCAGCGGCTGCCATACCGGTATTGTTAGAAGAGCCATTCAACTTATATTTCATTCCAACATCTTCAGTACCTTCTTCACCATCAACACGATTATCTACATGGTCTACACCGTAACCGATCCAGGAGCTATTAAAGCCAGCATCGCAGCTTACAATATCATACTTTCGAGTATTGTAGTTAAAGGTGTTATATCCACACCTCCTTACAAGACGACCCACGGTCTTAACAGACGTTGCAGGCACAGGGTAATAAATCATGTGGCCCATGTAGCTCACATAACTCAATGCCCAAGTTTGAAAGAAGCCATTACGCCACCTTGAATAACCCGGGTTGGTCAAATCCATAATACGAGAACGGCCAACTACACGGTATTTTCCCATGGTATAGTAGGAAACGGAATCAATTTCGGATGCATCAGTATAGGTTTTCTTGAGAGCCTTGGAATCACCGGCATAGACGCAGTCGTTAAACAAGACCTTGTCATCCAGGAGAACTTCGCCAGCTTCAGTGCTTACGGATTCGTAATCAGCAGTCGCAGCCAAGTATTCTGCAGTACAAGCATAGTCACCGGGCTTTTCAATGGATTCATAGTAAGCCTTGTCGCTCTTCAGTCGCTGAGCATAAGAATCCAAAAGATCATCAAAAGCTTCCGCATCAGCAACAACCAGCTTTTCGCGGTTCATAACCTTGGCAACCTTTTTACCACTTGCAGCATCAATGGTGAGACGTTCACCATTTTCGCCGAAGAAGAAAATCGGGAGTTTCAGTTCTTCAACCTGAGCAACTTCATGAGAAGCCTTGTCAGCAGCATCGTTGGATGCGTTAGCAATGGATTCTGCAGTGGAACTTTCGCTACATGCAGTAAAGAGTGCTGCAGCGCCGAGAATGAACATAAAGGATTTTTTCATCATAATCTCCTTTTTTAATTGATGAATCCTTAAGTGAGTTTGTGTATAAACTAATCGAGCAAAACAACCAATTCTTTTTTCAACGCCTTTTGGCATAAGTCGAGACATTACGCAGAGCAGCTACGCTCTGCGCCATGGCAGTAAAATTTTTCACGGGATCCTCCTAACGGATCGTAAAGTATGTGGTCAACTCGTACTACGTTGTACAAAGTCGGGCCAAAAAGAATAATATTTCAGACAAATGTCAATGACATTTTTTTCGTACAAAAGACGGCGTCAAAAAGAAATACAACATCCATCATACAGATGTTATACAATAGCATCGTAAAAAAAATTATAACAAAGCTGTTTAAGCTTCGCAGTCTTCTATTAAGGCTATTACGAATAGCAACGGTTCTTAAGAGATAAAACTTGATACATAAAAACGCAACCATTGTCATATTTAGGCTTTACATGATTGTGAACAAACATTTCCTCGTCAGGAGGCAGACGCAGGAAGCCCATCTTTTCATAATGTTCCATCAATCGCCCACTAGGCAATGCATATATGTATAATGAATTAACACCTATCAATTCAGCAACGGCTTTAACCGTTGGAACAACAAAATATTTGAATACATAAGCGCCAAGATGTTGCATTTCTCCCGTATGCCGAGCTTTGTAGTTACAATCCATAGCAAAATTTGAGAGTTCAATTGCAGGAACAGAATCAAAAGAAGATCCAGAAACAGGTCTCGTGATTAAACCAGTCCTCAAGGAAAAATAACCAGCGAGTTCTTCTGTTACACGATCCTTTATCAAGTACGTTCTGCTGAGATGTTCTACTTCATCAGAAACTGCGCAATGCCTTAGATAAATTTCCAGCCCCCTAGCATTCGGAGATGTTTCAAATTTTTCAACAAGCAAACTATTTATTTCGTTGTCAAAGAGGTGCTCTACAGAGTATTTCAGGGTATCGAAAACTTCGATAGATGCAATCATTTCCTCTCCTTTTTAGGAAGGAAACCTTCTCTAACATGCATTTCTTCTACACTTTTCTCAAACTCCTCGCAGATTTTGTCTAGTTCAGTAAAATCCGGTGGCGGAGTACGAAGAATTGTTCCAAGGACGGGCTCTGCATAGAGTCTTTTGTAATAGTCTTTGTCTAGGATTCGCATTTTTGTCCCCTTTCAGTCATTAACGTTAAACACGTAGCCAATTTCTCGACTACATCCATTTTGTTCTATTTGGAATGTTCCAGCTGTTGTTGCTGGTGGGAACCTGTCGCGAATGCACGTACGGACTTTTACAAGTCTATGTCGACGGTCACAGGGATTAATGAATTACAGAATAAATATACGCAATTCCGGGAGAGATGTCAAATCAAACCGATTCAATCAAAGCCTTGAGCTTTTTCAGCAATTCCACCAGATCATTCCTGAAGGTTCCATTCAGGACTTTTTCGTATTGGGCCGTAGACCAATGCTTGTAAGGAGTCCAATAGTTATGCACGATTGGAGTCGCTTCCTGCATGGGGACCATAATGGACTTCGCGAACTTCTCACGAATTTCATTCCGCTTTTCCACGGGAATGTCATCCTTCTTCCCCTTACAATGAATGCCGAAAATCAAATCCTGGAAGTTTTCCTTCTGCGGGGCCAAAACTACCGTGTATTCAGAATCCATCTCCAAAGTAATCAGGGCATAAATCTGTTGCAAGGGCCGATCTTTGGAGGCCTTAAAGCCCACAGCCTCTGCAGCGGCAAGGATTTCATCCCACAGGCGATCCATAAGCTTCTGATAAATAGTATTCTGATTGTTCATCAGGTGAAAGAACAGCCCAAGGTATTCATCATTTTCACAAACAAGCTTCGCAATATCCATCTTTTCTTCCTGCATCAAGGTTTTCCCCGTCAGCTGTTTCACCAAATTCAAATACTGTTTGATAATTTCCCGGAGCACCGGAATGTCCCCGACAATTTCCAGGCAATCCTCAAGCCATGACACAATCAGAGAATCATAGCCCACGGGCAGATAATCCGCGGGCGTCAACTCGAACAAACTTGCCGCAGACGCGCACTTGCCATTCAAAGTCAGGTAAAGCAATTTAGCCTCGGGATCAAACTGATGGTAACGCCAAAGCTGCCTATCCTGATCTTCGGCCTCAATCTTGTTTTCAATAATCAGCGACTTACTCGGATCATCAATCGCCTTGACATAGATATCGATTCGGCCATCCTGAAAAGGGAATTCCGTCAACACGGAAACCAGCCCATCGTACTCAACCCCAATCCGCTTATAGAACAGGCGCAAGAACCTATTACCCATCTTGTGGGTTCCGCAGGGATTGAGCAATTCCGCAATGAACGCAGAATGTTTCAGCTCGCGATTGTACAATCCAAGAACATTGAAGATGTTGAAAGTGTTTTCAACATTTTCCTCCAGGGGTCGGTACTTTTCCCTGATTGCCCGCAACCGGGCAAAGAAACTATCTACTACGGATTTATTCATTTTGCGAAATAGCCACCGTTCTTCGGAGCGCCTCTAAACTCTATTTTTTCATCATCAATCAAAGACTTCAAATAACGCTGTGTAGTACGCAGGGCCAATTCAAGTTTTGACGACAAAGCAGGAGCGTTAACACCCGGATTCTTTTGAATTTCTGCAAGAATCTTCTCGTGTAAATTTACACCGCCATTTTTCTTTTGCTTTTTACCGCCAGTAGCATTTACACCGCCACTATTTTTCAGCAGTCGCAACAAGTCCATCTGAGTCGCAACAACACAATCGGCAACAAAATCAACAAAGACATTCTCATTAGCATGGGCAGCCTCAAGAGCGCCCACATATTCTATACGACGAATCGCAGGAATCAGCGCAATGGTGTATTCACCGCGAAGCAAGGCCAAATTCATTAACAAGCGGGCCATGCGGCCATTGCCATCAACAAACGGATGAATAAAGACAAATCTTTTATGGACCTCGGCTGCGAATTCAACGGGATGAAGTTTCTGTTCGTTTTTATTGAACCAAGAGACGAACTTCTTCATTTCGGCAGCAATCTTTTGATGCTGCGTTACCGTATAGTGGCTACCACTTATAAAAACTGGGACAGAACGATATTTTCCCGCATTTTCAGGATCAATCTGCTGGTAAAAAAGCTGATGAAGCTTCAAAATATCAGATTCTTCAAGAGTCTTGCGTTTCGCCAGTTCATGAATATGGTCATAAGCCTTGGCATGCCCAACAGCTTCGTAAACATCGCGCAAGGGCTTGCCATTGACAGTCAGACCATCCTCAATCACGACCTTCGTTTCCGTTTCCGTAAGGCTATTGCCCTCGAGAGCATTACTTGAGTACGTTAATCCAACACGATAAAACTCTCGCAAAGACTTGAGAGTCTCCTTTGGAAGAGGACGCATCGCCAAAAGTTCTTGATTATTCGCCGCAGCCTTTTTCAAATTTTCGGAAAGCATTTACACCGCCATTTTTTCGTTATAAATATACACATTTACACCGCCAAACGGCAAAAAACTTCAATTTTCAAACACATTATAGTAATGCGCCAGATAAGCCTTGACGCCTTCGGCCTTGCACACATACTGGTCTTGCAGATAACCGATATAGCTATCGATTAGGTTTCGTACTGAATCGTCCAGGCGATCGTATTCGTTATGCCATGAGGCGCCGGGTTTCAGTTTTCCCGAGCCGCCACGAAGAATCCATGCAGGATCGTTAATGGCAAAAAGCTTGTAGCCTAGCGTCTTTGAGAGTTCATTCAACTTTTTCAGCTTACGGCCACGGAAGCTCAATACAACTCTAGGCTGTACAACCATCAGCTCCTGCTCCACCAGGGCGTCGTTCAATGCCCAATAAGCCTCCCGTTCCTCTTTTGGAAACTTACCCATTCCGTAGTCAGGATTCACATCCTTCTTTCCTGAATTCAGCGGATAGTGCGTCTCGAAATCAGTTGAATGAATCCCGCATTCCCTAAACCTATCCCCAAGAAAAGGGACATAAGGCGGAAAGACTGCACCATTGTCTTTCTTTGACGACATATTCTCAAGAATAGACGGACCAAAGGATTTGCAGAGGTCGCAGCCTTGAAATTCTGTTATTAAAGAAGCGAGGTCTTTTTGCGTCATATATTGTAGGAAATTTAATCAAGGTTTTAGGATTCAGTATCCATTTCCGCCCCCAAGAGTTTCTCTAGCTCTCGTTGCAGTTCATCCCTATTTGGCAAGTAGAGTTGGTAACGGCTTACAATATCTTCAGGCTTTTGAAGTTGGATTCCATTCTTGCTCTTTTCCAGTTCACATTGCTTGGCATAAAAGCCGATTTCAAGTTCAGAATCAGACTTTAAAATCTCGGCGTAGTGGCTCCAGCTCAATTTTCCAGACACTGTCTGGAATTTTGGGAAACGTACATAAAATTGCCTTATCATAAATAGGTTGCTTCTGCTAAACCCCTTGCCATAGGCCACCGTCAAATCCTTGGACAATCGAACAAGAAGCTGGTCGCCGTAAGAAGCCCGGACATTTCCTTTCTGTTCGAACTCTACAATATGCCGGCCAATATTCCAATACGTTCGTACCAGGGCTTCGTTTACAGTCTGCAAGGCCCTTCTACGATTTTCTGCAAGCAGCTCGCCAATGCTAGATACAAGATCCTTATAGTTCTTATTAGCAACTACTTTGGCAAAAGAGACAATCTCCTTTGATTGCTTTTTCATTTCTATGACTTGGGAATCGTCTCGCAGCGCTACTAGGTGGTTGTATCCCCTCGGTCTTTCGCCCTCTGCAAGAATTAATCGCCTCCCCGTTCTGCGACACCAGATTCGTCACCTGGCTAGCCGATGGTTCCCGCACCAAGGCCTGCAACGCCGCCGGAAGGATTATCTTGATACAATAAATATAACTAAAGATTTTGACACTTTACTGTCAAACAAGACCCCGCACGAAGCCAGGGTCTAGGGTTTTAAGCGCCGATGTGCAACATAAGCGGCCTTAGTTTCAGCGACAACCAGGGGCTTTTTATGAGCAATCTTCTTAGGAACAATCGTCATCTGAACATTCAGAGCATTCAATATTTTTAGAATCGTCTCAAAACGAGGATGGGAATTCTCGCTAAGGGTCTTGTAGAGGCTTTCTCGGCCCAATCCTGTCGCTTCAGAAATTTGCGCGACACCCCGAGCCTTCGCAACATACCCGATTGTTCTCATGAGGACAGCGGAATCGTTCGACTGCAAGGCATCATTTAAAACACCAGCAATCACCTCTTCACTATCCAACAGTTCAGACAGATCAAGCTTACTTACTTTCATTTTCAAGTCCTTTCCACATCAGTTTAGCACTTTCAACATCTCTTTGCTGCGAAGACTTATCTCCACCACACAAAAGAAGAATAACCGTTTGTCCCCGCATGGCATAGTATATTCTATACCCTGGCCCACAATCTATTCGAATTTCAAAAACACCCTCTCCAACAGATTTTACATCACCTAAATTTCCAAGTTCAATTCTTACTAGACGAGAGAAAATTCTTTGCTTCGCTTGAACGTCTTTTAATGACTGATACCACATAAGGAACTTCTCTGTCTTTTCAACCGTGTACACCGCGACCTCCTAAATGTATCTATTAGGATACAAATTGTCAAGAGAACATCACTTTACACATACATGTAAAATGACCAATCTATTCTAGGGTCAATCGCCCCTAGCATTTTTATAAGGGAAGGCGTCCTCGTCGCGGAACTCTTTAGGCAATTACGCCATACCGCAGTCGCGAAAACATTTTGTCATGATCAAAATATAATCAATAATTTTGACACTTTACTGTCAAACAAGACCACGCACAAGGCCAGGGTCTTGGGTTTTAGGATTCAGTATCCATTTCCGCCCCCAAGAGTTTCTCTAGTTCTCGTTGCAGTTCATCCCTATTTGGCAAGTAGAGTTGATAACGGCTTACGATATCTTCTGGTTCAGAATCAGACTTTAAAATTTCAAAATAATGACTCCAAGTCAATTTGTGAGACAGCGTCTCACATTTTGGAAGGTCCTTGTAACCTTTTTTTGTTATGACATCAGCAAAAGAAACCACTTTCGTCATAGAATAAGCACCTTGTCAATGAACTTGTCTAATGCATCATGCATGTACTTTCGGTCGCTTTGTGCAACTATCAATCCACGATAACCATTCCACAATGCATAACGGCCTCGTTCGTCTTTAATGCATTCAACTTTAATCGTTTCATAGTGCCAAAGAAATGCGACACACGGTTCGTCAACACCTTCAACCTCAACAACGCTAATTCCCATAGGCGGAACAATCCCCGCCTGAACAAGACACAAGTCTGTTTCAAATTTTTTCTGCAACGTTCCGTGAAAATACACAAACGGCAGCGCAAGATATTCCTGCAAGTCATACTGGTCTGTAGCTGGAGCGAATTTCATTTTTTCTCCTTAAAAGGGTTCAATACCTTCTCAACGGAATTATGAATTAACCATAACCAATTCTGGCTATGTCTATTTATTTTGTTTTGGAGATGTTCCAGCTTTTATTGTTGGCGAGGGCCTTCCTCGGCGTTACTTGATGCGGCCAGGCCGCATTCTCGAGCAGGTCATGTTCCTGCCAGCTATCCAACAACATCAACTAGATGGTTAATGTACCCTGCCGCGAATGCATGTACGGACTTACGCAAGCCTATGTCGACTGTCGCAGGGATTAATGAACTACGGAGTAAATATAACTAAAGATTTTGACACTTTACTGTCAAAAAACCAGACACCAACACAACAATCTTCTATTTTTTTACATTCAAGGCATGAACATCCTCAAGGACATATTGCGTTACATTCTTCTGGTTCCATTATTTATTTTGGAACTTTTGGCGAACGCAATCATTGCGCCCATATGGATAGCCCACGACAAGTTCGTCCACTGGCGAGGCGTCAGACTCGCCAGGAAATACACCAAGGATCGTTAGAAACTCTCACCAGTGTTGAGAGTCTTATTGTTCGAAATAAAAAAGACGCGACAAGCATATCATTTTGTTGACGTCAACAAAATGATTACTCTCGACACTCGGCTTTAGCCTTTTTATATAGCTCACGGAGTTTCACATCCAACGGATTTGAATTCGAACGGCGATCATATTCATACGATTCCCGATCAACAATCACACCATCCTCATCAATGACCTTGCAGGAACCAGGATTTCTTCCATAATTGGGAATTCCGCATTCATAAGTATCATACCCTTTGCGGACTCTCTTGTAATGATGAATCGATCCGTATTTATTGACAACGAATAATTGATAATCGTTCCCCCTTCGAAAATAGATAGAATCCTGGGCTTCTTCGCCACCACCGCCCCAAAGACTCGCCAGCCCATCAGAACTTGGCTTAGGAGGGACTTCTGGCTTGTGAATTATCTCCTTCTTGCAGCCAGCGAAGGCGCATATTGCGGCCATTGCGATTAAAAGGGCAATCTTCTTCATAATACTTCTCCTTAGAACTTTTTTAATCCATCCAGGAAAAATACTCTTTATTTTTGACACTTTAGTGTCAAAAACAAGACCCCGCACGAGGCCAGGGTCTAGGGTTTTATGACACAAGTAAGTACTTCGCAGTTCATTTAATATTATATTCAGATTATGAATGAACTTGATGAACTTCAACAAGAAATAAATCACCTTGCATATTCAACCTTTACAAGGACGTGTAGTCTTCTTGGTAAAGATTTATTGGAAAAATTTTCAATTCCACTGATTCCAAGAATTACACAGGAATATTTCAACCACAGGCTAGTGATTCTTGGCCAAGAAACATCTACATGGTATGGAAGAGCTTGGTATGATAGTTGCGGAAACAACAACCCATTATACAAACACTTCAATCTATACGAATTTATCAATGCCCAAGAGGACGAAGTCAGGAATATTTGTCAGATATGCCGCTATGACGACTTCACACTTTATGGTGGAGCTCAAAATAGAAAAGGCTTTTGGGAATTCAACAGAAAAATATGTAGAGAGGTTTTAGAAGACCCCATAGAGGCTAATAAGCCTCTTCCTTTTTGCTGGCTAGATTTATTTTGCGTTGAAACCGTAGAATACGATGGCAAGAAGCCCTCCCAAGATAAAAATCTAGCAAATACTGTTGTATCCATGCAGGAAAACCTATTGTACGAAATACTTAAATTAATCAGGCCAAAAATAATATTAGCAGAAACACACCACAAAAATGATATGTTTCTGAAAGATTATGCGTTAGGTGACCCAAATGCGCTTGATATTCCCCCCTTCCTCAGGTCAAAATGTCCGCTTTCAATTTCTAAAAACGGGGCGGAAAGGGGACTTTCATGTCCAGAAAAACTACCGATACAACCCTCA
>NZ_FRBE01000017.1 GCF_900142535.1 Fibrobacter sp. UWEL | reverse complement strand
GCTTGGCCGCGACTCTCGCCTTCTAAGTAATTGACTTCCTTGAATTTCTTCTAAGGTCCGTCACTAAGCACATCTCCGATTCCTTCAAACTGCTCAAGAATCTCTCGGATTCTCGTTAGTTCCTTATTTCGTTTCGGCTTTCTCAGCCGTCCCTCTCAGGAACGACGCCAATTATAGAATTTTGAGAAAACTTTGCAAGGGCAATTTTGGAACTTTTTTTCATTTTTTCGCATTTTTTTCCAAAAAACGGAAAGAAAACTAGTCTTCTTCAAGTCACCCACGAACAGTTCACAAACTATTCACAACTTTTTTCAGGACGTTTTCAAAAAAATCCGGCTGATCTTCCAAATCCAGCTCAATGGGCACGTTTTTCACCTGCCAACGGAACCAAGTCAGCTGTCTTTTGGCGTAATTTCTGGTTTTCTTCTTCACTTCTTCTACAATAGAAGCGATTTCAGAGGGCTTTTGAGCCTTCAAAAGCTCGCGATAACCCAAACTGAGCCATGCAGGAGCGTCTAGAGGCACAATCTTAGCCTGTTCCACACATTCCTCGATCCATCCATCCTTAATCATCTGGTCGACACGAAGGTCAATCCTTCTATAGAGTTCGGCACGGTCACGCTGCAGCCAGAATACAGGAATCTCCCCTATTCCGCCAACGCGTTCCTTCTGATAATCAGACAGCTTGCGTCCCGTACCTTCATAAACTTCCAGGATACGAACGATTCTAACTGCGTGATTGGCATCCACCTTTTCCATGGCTTCAGGATCAACAATGCAAGCTTTTTTGTACAACGTATCAAGACCTCCGTCTATAATAGTTTGTTCTAAACGCTTACGAATGTGGTTAGGTATTTCAGGAATCTGAGGTAGACCGAGCATCAAACTTTGTATGTAAAGCCCTGTTCCTCCTACCAGAATAAAATTCTTCGTAGGATTCTCTTCCAGAAGTTTTTTCACATCCCTGCAGAAAGATCCTGCGGAATAAGTTTCTCGCGGATCCAAAAAATCAACCAGGTGATGTTTCACCCTTGCAAGGCTTTCCCTGTCGGGCTGCGCCGTACCAATACAGAATCCTCGATAGATCTGACGAGAATCCACGCCAATAATTTCGGCGTTAAAATGTTCTGCTAGTTTTAGGGAAAGACTGGATTTTCCAATTCCCGTGGCACCGACCAAGGCAAACAAAATAGGCATGGGCTCAATGTAGTTATATTTGCAAGTAAGATGAGAAAATCAAAACACATTATCGCCATTATCATTGTCCTTGTAGTCATGAGCGGGATTTGCTTTGGACTTTCCTTGTTGGGAAATCCCAAGGCGGAAAATCATGAAGTAGCAAGTACAGAAGAAGTCGCTGCAGATACAGTAGCCCAGGCACCCATCGATACTACCGTTTCCTTCGAAGATCAATTCAAGGAACAGCTGCAGATTATTGAAGCCAAGTACAACAAGAAGAAGGCCCGCGATATCTGGACTTTGGGAAGAGGCCAGACCATTATCGTTTACTTGCTGCAGGCACAGCGTTTTATCAAGAGTCACGGCGGCACCGTACTCCACATGAAGCAGCTCTATAAAACACAGGCTTTTCAGGCTGCAGAGTTAGACTTACTGAAGCCCAGCGGAGACACTCTCAAACTGGAACTTCAAGTCTCCGAAAACATTTTTAGATCCAACGCCTCCGTTCTTTCCATCGGTTTCCAGACCACAGAACTGACATCGGAAACCATTGCCGCCCTGAACCAGCTGGAAATTCCATTTGACCTGCTGATTCCGCCTTTCGGCCTCAAAGACAATTTCTACCAGGATATAGACAAGGTAAAGAACAAGGAAGTGATTCTTTGGTTGACCATGGAATCTACCCGACTGAACAAATCCCATAACAAGTACAGACCTCTGAGAATCCACCACACGGAAGACCAGATTGAGACAGTAATCAACGACGCCGTAAGAATTATCCCCAAGGCCAAGGGAATCGCCACCAAGTATGGCGAACAGGCCGTAGAACACAAGCAGTTGCTGCAAGCAATTATTAGACCTGCCGAAAAGAACAAACTTTGGTTCCTGGATATTTCCGCCAACAAGCAGTCCAAGGTAAATGAAGCCTGCAAGGACTTTAGCACTCACTGCAAGATTGCCACCCCCTACAATCCGGAAAACAGCTCCCTTCAGGACTATGTGAAGCAGAAATACCGCGAAGCAACCAAGAGTGGGCTGGCCGCCATGATTCTCCCCCTGAACATGGAAACCATCGGCTATGTTGTAGAGCTTTCGAAAAAGGCCGAAAAGCAGGGAACGACCCTGGTAAATTTATCTACTTTTATGGAATACTGATAAGGAGTTTGTATGACCGTCAAGCTTAGCTTTAATGTGGACCACATTGCAACTATCCGCGAAGCACGTAAGTTCCGCGAACCGGATCCTGTTGCAGCAGCACTCATCGCAGAACTTGCAGGATGCGACAGCATTACCGCACATCTCCGCGAAGATAAACTCCACATTCAGGATCGCGACGTTGCACAGCTCCGCGCAACGGTAACCACCAAGCTGAATCTGGAAATGAGCCTGTTCCCCGAAATGGTTCAGACCGCTATTAGCAACCAGCCCGATTCTGTCACCATCGTGCCGGAAGTTCATACCGATGACGGTCTGAACATTGCAGCAAAGGTCAACGAACTGGCAAAGGCCATCATGACCCTAAAGAGCAACGACATATCCGTGGGCGCATTCATCGATCCGGAAACGGAACAGGTCAAGGCCGCCAAGAAGTTAGGTATTGACTTTGTGGAACTGAACACCGGTCGTTACGCAACTTCCTGCAGTCTTGGCAGTGCCGAAGAAGTGGATCGCGAAATTTCCGCCATTCAGGACATGGCTGTTCTCGCCCGCAAGTACGGTCTTCGCGTCAAGGCTGGCCGCGGACTGAATTACAGAAACGTGGGTGCAATCGCCGCTATCGAAGGTATTGAGGAACTGGTGATTGGCCATAGCATCGTAAGCAAGGCTGCTCTGGTCGGCATCGATACCGCCATCCGCGATATGACAAAGGCAATGAAGGCTTAATCTTTCGGGACGTTCCGAAAGACAAGGCTAATAGTCCTTATACTCCACATTCTGGAGAACAAGACCTTGAGGGGGAGCCCATGTGCGCTCTCCCTTAAATTTTTTCTCGAAAATCTGATTCACGGTTCCCAACGGGTGCTTGCCGCGCCCCACGTCAAAGAGAGCGCCGACCATGGCTCGAACCTGACGATGGAGGAAACGATTCCCCTTAATATGGAACATGATGCTCCAGTCATTCAGACGTTCCAGGCGGAATTCCGTCAGAATGCAATCCGTAGGCTTTCCGTCATTGCGGGGAATGCAGAAATCAATAAAATCGTGATGTCCCAAAAAAGACTGGGCTTCCTTTTCCATGGCATCCAGATCAAGATCCAGGGAACCGCATTCCCATCCGAATTCTCTCATCAATGCCACAGGACGAGTGAACACGGTGTACTGGTAATAGCGGCACGTCGCATCGAAACGAGAATTAAATTCGGCGCTGCAGGGTTCAAGGTCACGTATGCGAACCAACCGCTGGGTCAGGCCATTGATTGAACGGACGGTTTTTCCCAAGTCCAGTTCGCCATCATAATCAAAGTGACAACACTGACCGCGGGCATGGACCCCCGTATCCGTGCGACCGGAACCCCATATGCGGATTGGAGTTCTCAATGCCGTAGTGAACGCAGTTTCCAACGTAGATTGAACCGTTACGAACTTGGTCTTGCCACCTTCGTTCTGGGCCTGCCAGCCGTAGAAGGCGCTTCCCAGGTATTCACAACGGAAACGATAGCGCATGCTAGATCTGGTTTTCCTTGATGATTGCTTCTACCTTGTCCTGAGGAATCTTGAGGGTAGAGGCAATAGCAGAAGCCGGGAAGCCACGACGGGACAGCTGCAGAATGCGGACCTTTTCCGTATCCTCGCGGTCAAAGCGGGAAGTTTCCAGCGGGTTGCTGCCAGCAAGCTTGGGATCGCCCGTCACGTTGCGGCTCTGGGCACGAAGCTTCATGGTCACATCGCGAGAAAGACCACGAGGAGCGCGCAATACATCGGACAGGTTCTGCATGGCAGACGTGATGCGTTCCCTTGCGGTAGGACGAAGGGTGGGCTTGCTGCTGGGGAAACCAGTCAAAATCTTATTTTCGGGAAGGCCGTTTTCATCTTCGAAGGCCACCTTCTGAATTTCATCCTGTTCTTCCTTGGGCGCTTCCGCAGGTTGTGCCTGCTGGGCCAGTGTTTCGCGCTTTCTTGCGGCGTAAGCTTCCGCATCCGCAATGATGGATGTTTTCTTGGGACGGGGCGTAGGAGGCACCAGCGTAGGTTCTTCCTCGCGAGCTTTATTGACCGCGGCCACTTCGGACTTCACAGTTTCCATCTGGCGGGTCAGGTACTCCTTACGACGCTTAAGGATAAAGACCAGTACCACAAAGCAAAGAATGACAGCTACTACACCGCCCACAATCCACTTAATGGTTTCGGCAGGCAGACTTCCAGCCTCCTGTGCAGGATTATCCTGTTCCACACCCTTCGATGCAGATGCTTTACGGAGACTGTTCAGAGTATCCCAGGAGGATTCCAATTCAGCACGGATAGCAACCTGAGCTTCCGGGTTCTGTTGAGCCTCCCAGAGGCTAATTTCCAGAGAATCAATCTTGGCGCGGACGTCCAAGTAAGTGCGAGAGTCAAAGGAAGACTGGTCCCCAAAGAGTCCACCGCTCAGGTAAATTACCAGGGCGATAGCCAGGACAAACAGTACAACAGGCGCAATAAACTTCTTCATAAGCGGAAATTTAGTAAAAATCCTACAACAGGACAACACTAGCGTTTCAGTGTAACCACTTGACATTCAACACCTTAGCGCTTTCGCGCCATATCAGGGCGTTGTGAAGGCGTTGATGTTCTCATTGAGAATTTCTCAACACTTGTTTCAGGTTGGAATAGGAATGGTATTCCCTCTGAGGGAAAATAATGGTATCTTTATGTTCAAGAACTCTTTGTTCTCCTCCTAACCCCCAAAAAGAACACCTCGGCATCCGCTGAGGTGTTCTTTTTTTGATGCAGAGGGCGGGGAAATATCCCCGCCCTCTGGACTCCCACCCCTTTACTGCAGGATGCTCCTCGGCGTTTCCGCCTCGGGTGTCTCTGATTACTGTTGGGAATTGGGAAATATTCCCTTCCTACTGGGATCCTTTCCCCTTACCGCAAGACTCCCACCCCTTTGCGCTAAAGCGCTAAGTGCTGAACTCGGTCATGCCCGAGCGAGCTCGGTCGCGACGCTCGTTCTGACGCACTTATACTGCGGGATTCTCCTCGGCGTTTTCGCCTCGGATGCTTCTGATTACTGCAGGAATTGGGAAATATTCCCTTGCTACGAGAAGGGGTATAAAAAAGCGGGGCTCGTTGGAGCTCCGCTGGGGTTTTACTTTTCGGGACGGACGTAGCCGAAGGGTTTCAGCATCTGATCGCTGCTTCTAAGGACATCACCTTTCCTCTTGGCGGTTTTATCATCCACAGGGGGCAACGTACATCTTAACTTTGACTTCATGCCTACATCTACCTTGTAGAGATAAGCGCCTGTAGCATACTGCCTACCGTTCTTATCCCTGACATGGCCGTCTTCATCCGGCTTCTGTTCGAAGTACATATGGAGGAGGCCTACATCATCCGTATAAGAAGGATCGTTCAATTTCTGCGTGAAGCTGAAGTAATCCACAAAATTGGAGAGTGTGGTATAAATCCAGATCTTCACATCCGTCTTAATATCGTACAGATTTGCTTCTGCAGGATTCTTATAGTCGAAACCATCTTCACAATACTTACTTACGTATTCGTCCACAGAAATCTTTCTGCTGTTCTTTGCATTCACACCATCAATGGAGACCAATCCATCGGGATTGACCAGGTCGTCGAGGGTTGCAAGGCCACCTACAGCGTTCACCACAGGAAGCTTTATTTCCATCACAAGAGTGGGACCGAGATGGTCTTCATCTTCCAAGCCGGGATAGGGAGCTTCTCCGCTTCCATCCTTACGTCCGAAGGAACCGCCCTTCAGGGTTTCCACTTCAGTTCCAGTCTTGGGGTTGCGAATGCTAACGGCATACTTTTCACCCTTTTCCGGAGCGTTAGTAGCGTAGTATTCATCCACCTTTTCCTTCGTCATTGTGGTCACAGGACGTTCCTCGGAGATTGTCACATCCTTAGCGTCCTTCATAAAGACCAGAACGGAATCATAAGCTACATTGCCAGCCTTGTCCTTATAGAAACGGCGAATGGGATTGGCGCCCTTTTCCAGGCTCTGAAGAGTCAGGGTATCCTGCTTAATGCCATTTACTTCCCAAATCACTTCAACAAAGTTGGCGCGGATCTTTTCGCCCATAGAGGGAGAAATAATCTTGACCTGAGGCCCAATGCGATCCAGAACTACGAATACAGACTGCGTTGCAGAATTGTTGTATTCGTTGACGTACGTATAAGATACTCGATAGCCTATATCGCCAGATTCACTACTTACCAGTTCGCCATTTTCATCCACTCCATAGGAAACGTTCACGGAATTGCCCTTGGCATCCACATAGTCATAGGACACAGTATAGGGAACTGCATTTACGCCTTTCTTGGAAGCAGCGCTTTCCGTCATAAGATTTCCATCATAATCCACCATCAGGACGTCACCCGTAACAGCATCTGCCGTATAGGAAATAGTAACTTCTCTTCCGTTAATCACCGTTACATAAGAGACGGTGAAAACTTCAATGGAATCAACCTTACCGTCCCCATCCGTTACGGGAACCTTAACAATGTTTCCATCGTTGTCAGTCTTATAGGAAACCGTTACGGAGTCACCACCCTTATAAGCCACTTTATAAGTGCGAAGAACCGTTTCGCCATTCACAGCAACATGCGTAGCAGCCTTGGTTTCATCCAGAGCAATCTTGGCCTTAATTACTGCGTCCATTTCGCTCAGGGCACTCTTGGATACACCGGTAGTATCAAGGTCCAGAGTGATAGTGTAATCCTTATCAAGACCCGTTACAGAATCCTTTACCGCAATATGGATATCGTTCTTGACTCCATTCACGTATACCCTGGGATCATCCGCATCCATCTCTTCCACAATAGTGTAGATATTGTCTGCGATATTCTGTTTCTTTTCCATGCCTACAGAAACAACAGGAGATGCAGTGCTCAAGCAAATCTGGACGGAATCATAGGCGATACCATCATGATCGTCATCCCAGTAGCTTACAGAATAATAGCGGCAGCCTTCCACAAGAACCGTATCCTGAACGCAGACATCTACATCCTTGCCGCCATTATAGGTGCAGGAGAGAGTCATCGTCGGAACATGAGTCTTGATCACCGTAGGATCGGGCCAGGTGCCACCCGGATTCTTACCATCCACGATGTCCACAGCAGGCGGATTATAACCATAATTCAACTTAATGGTCACGTCGGAAACTGCGGAAAGAATGTCTTCCTCCTTACCAGTTGAGGCACTCTTGTCGCTCACGACCACACCAATGGTGAACAGAGAATCATTGGTCAGTCTCTTGAGAATAATGCCATCCTTCACACTAATGGCACCCGTATTTTCATCTATGACAAACAGGGAGTCTACAAGTGCGTAGTTCTTATCATTCTTGTCAAAGGCATAGGTGAAGGAAGTGTCGTCCACATCCTTAACGGTAATGGAACCCTTCAAGATTGTTCCGCCAGAAATTGCATGACCGGAAGCAGTAAAGGTAGCATCATCTGCAGAAGGAGCGTCATTTACCGGAGTTACTGTAATCACGAGGGACTTATTTCCAATGAGATTACCTTCCTTGTCCTTATCTTCGGAGCTAATAGCGCCGTTGCCATCAATCACCGCAAACTTTATGGTGGAAAGTTCATCATCAATATCGTAATAGTTGCTCACCGGAACAAAGATCAAATCCTCCAGGGAATCAACAGGAATCACCTGGTTCTTGGTGACACGATTGCCCTTATAGGTTAGTTTTCCGCGATTATCAGCAGGCAGCTGTTCCACACGAACGCCCGTCAGGTTGGACCCAACCAGGGAATAATACGGGAACATATCCGCACTGAAATGAAGGGTATCGTCTTCTAGAACGACGAAAGTCGTATCCCTCGTTTCCGGGTAGATATTTCTGTCCACAATATTCAAGATAAAGAAACCTGTGGTGTCATTATCCTTAAGGACTGCGCCAACCATATCGAACACATTGAGGCGGAAGCTTTCCTTTAGGGAAGTACCATACATTTCCTTATAGGCATCCAGCTTGACGGTAATATAAATCTTCGTTTCATCCGTAGGATACTTACTGCCAGCCAAAATGGCAACACGGCCAGTATCCACGCCGCACACATGGGGAATAACATCAAAGTCTGTAATGTCTGCCCTCTGGTCAGAAGTCTTTCCATCTACAGGTTCTTCGTCTGTCAGTTCAAAGCAATAATTGAAGTAAACATCCGTAACGGTATTCGTATCCAGACGGACAGGAACTTCCACAGGAATACCATTTTCTTCAAAATCACGCACTGCAAAAAGTTCCGGATCCAGGACAGCAGGATCAAACGGGACGTAGCGGAAGCCAGAACCATCAAATTCAGCAATAATCTTCAGTTCTTCCGCAATAAGCTGACCTGCCAGATGAAGATTACTACCAATCTCCATCACGCCCTGAGTCACCAAAGAGCCCTGGATTCTATCAGCTCCATGGAAAGCATCCCACTTCACGTCGTCCTTCATATAAATGAGAAGGTTACCGGCATATTCTTCGTTAGTAAGAACCTTGGACGAATCTGTTATATTGGTCCACTGGCCGTTCGTATAAACAGCGTCTTCATTGACGTATTCAACGCGAAGCTTTGCGCCCGCATTGAAGTTTATAGCATGATTCAGGAAAATACGGACCAGACGTCCGCCGCCTTTATGAGGCATGCGAACGCGGAGTTCCCCACCATCGTGAATATCGATGCTCTGGTAATACAAATCCCATAGTTTTCCCTCACCTTCGTTAATACGGGGTACATCAATGTAATACACATTGCCTGCTCCAGATATATCAATGGACCCACCAGCATTATACAGATCATCGGAATCCTTGATCAGGGGAACCTTCAGGGTCGTAGGAACTTCAGACACCACATCATAGGCACAAATACCAGACTTGGCGGCTTCACCTTCCAAACGTCTGCCACCAGCATTCGTAATACCCACCTTGGCTCCATAATCCGTAGCGCCCTCAATGCAATAAGTACCCTGATAGCTCAAGCTTCCATTGGTACCAGAGGTAAAGTTACCCGTTGTACGAACGGGGCCCTTAATCAACTTACCTGTACCAGCTTCAAAAATAAGGTTGCCACCAACAAGAATCTTGCCGCCAAGAGCAATACCATCGGCCTGCAAGTCAATATCGCCCTGGGCGGTACCGATGGCGCCGCTGGTATCCGGCATGGTACCACGATACATGGAGAACCCGTTGGTCCCCCAAGCCTTAAAAGTCATCAGATTATCCCAGTATTTCTGCTGCAGGGTATCATCGATACCGTCAAAATACATGGGCCCCACATCCGCAGCAAAAACCGCGGAAGCAAAAATACCTAACAAAAAGAAAAAAGAACGAACATTTAGACGACGCATATCATCCTCCCTGTTTACCCTACACACACTACACAAAAATAATAAACAAATGTTTACGTAGGTAAGAAAAACTTAACATTTGCAAATTCTTGTGACGAAAAATCACGCAAAAACGCAAAAAAAAGGGCTTTCGCCCTTTTTCTTGTATCATATACGGCTGTTTCGACAGCTTTTAGTTTTTGGAATCCTTCTTCAACACCGTAATGCAGAAGAAAATGGTAAACACCAGGGAGGCAATCAGGAAGGCAATAATGGAGGTCACCGCCAGCTCACCGATGGTTCTTAAGCCTCGATGTTCCACACCCAAGGCACCTGCAAAACCAGCTGCGGTAGTTACGGAACTTGCCATTACAAGACGGCCGATGTTGTCCACCAGAGAACGAACGGTCATGTCCTTATTCTGAGTCCAACCCACCAGCAGGTGGATGGTAGAGTCGATGGCAAGACCGAGAACGGCCGGTACCACCACCACATTGTAAATGCCGATATGGCCCACGCCGAGCAACACGTTCAAAAGTCCCAGCAAACCTGCACTCCAGAACAATCCCATGATCAAGGATCCGGCAGAGATAACCACCAGTTTAAACTTTCTCAAAGAGAATGCAAGAATCAGGATGATGACGACAAGAACCACAAAGGCCATACGGACAGAGTCATACTTGACCGCACGAACCACATCGGCCAAAATAAACTGACTGCTAAATACCTTCAGCTTTTCACCGCCAAATTGCCAATGACCAAAACGATCCTGCCAGGCAGCGGCTTCACGAGCATCAGAACTATTGTAACGACCGTAGATAAAGCCAATTCGTCCTACAGAGCCATCCTTTTCGCGGAGGAGGTCCGAAGCCCATTCCGGCAGGGAATCCACTGTAAAGGTATGGACTTCTTCTGCCAGCTGACGGAGCTTTGCAATGTTAGCACTATCTTCACCAGTAGCTCGATCAAAGATTCGAGCTTCCGCAAGATCTCTGATTTCATCGATGACTTCCATACGAGCTTCCTGATCGGATTCAGAAGGCAGGAAGGTCTTCAAAGTAAGGAAGCTACGGAGAGTGGAATCATGTTCCTGATGCATGCGCACCATCAAGGTATCATACAGGGAATCCAGAAGTTCCGGTCGAGTAGACATGACGGCTGCAGGAGTGGAACTCTTACGGTTGGAAGCCAACGCATTACCCGTGCTAATGGACTTCTTGACAGTCTCCACGTTTTCCTTAGGAGGACGACGGAGGTTCTTGAAATTGTATTCGAATTCCAGGTTGGGCAGGAAGAACGCAATTACGATGGTAAACACCAGAGCGCCAATCATTCCATGCTTAAAGAAATTCTTAATGCGATTATCATCCCAAGTTGCAGGGAAGAAGGAATTACGAGGTCTGGGAGGAAGACCGCCCGCCACAAAGATAAACACGGGCATGGCGAACATGGCAGATACAAAGCTGAAGAAAATACCAACAGCAGAGATAACGCCGAATTCATAGAAACCCACAAACTTTGCGATGAGCAGGGAAAGAAGGCCTGCAATAGTAGTGATTGCGGCAAGAGCCATGGGCTGCATCAGGTGAGACACAGTCTTTTCCATAGCCACCTTCAGGTCACCACATTCCGTATACCAGCGCTGGCAGGTTCCCATGAAGTGGATGGAATAGTCCACACCCATTCCAAGAATAATGCTAGCCACCAGCACCGTAAAGGGATTCAAGGCGCCATAGTAAAGGGTGGTAAAGCACATGGCCAGAGAGCAAGCCAGAAGAACCTGGGCAAGCATAATCAGCGGAGCCTTGATGGCGCTACGGAAGAACACGGCCACAATGAGGAAGATGAGCACTACGGCAATGACCATGGAGATGGTACTGTCGCTCATGATGTCGTTCACTTCGTTCAAGCCTTCGTAGGAGCCTTCCACCGTCATGAGAACCGGCTGGCCATAGTCTACAGCACGGAACTTAGCCAACAGAGTATCAGAACGGAGAAGGATGTGCTTAACATAATCCACATCGGTAGAAGGACGGTTCAGCTTACACTGGACCACACCGTTAAAGAGGGTGGAATCATGTTTGTCTTCGCCCATCAAACGGGTTTTCAATTCCTTAGGCAGATTGCGCTTGGGACCATCATCCTTGGACGCCTTGGCGGTTTCTTCCTTTTTCTTGAAGAAGGAATCGAAGGCATCGGCAGCTTCATCGGGAAGGCCAAGAGCCTGAGGCAAGTTCGCGTCAAACCAAATGCGTTCCTTCTTAGCGGGCTTGGGGGCGTCCGTAGCTGCGGAGTCATTGCTGGAGGAGTCGTCCAGAAGGTCCACCACCAGAGGGCCGTTCTTACGTCCAATTTCCAGCTGGATATCTTCCAGGTTGTCGCGGATACGTTCCAGATGGGCGACGGGGAGATAAATCAGGGCGTTCTTGGTAAAGAAGCTGTTGTCGTTTTTCACCTGCGGCTTGGTGATAATGTCATCTTGCCAGTTGGCGTCAATATAGGCCTGAACGCTATCCTGAAGGCGAGCCACCAAGTAAGGATCCTTGGCCTGAATGGCAATCATGAAACGGTCCGTGCTACCGAAACGTTCATAAGATTCTTCCAGGGCAATCACGCTGGGAGTATCCTTAGGCAACAGGGTGGCCAAGTCCGTATGAATCTTGAGCTTGGTTGCCGTAGGGATAAGGCTTAAAACGAGAATGGCAATAATGACAAGCAGACTTTTCCACTTGTGCTTTTCTACAAAATTCACATAACGAGCAGCAAACTGCTCGATCTTATTCTGATTCATATAAACCCCTAAACCCGTTTACTTCTGAGAAAGTACGTCTGCCAAAATCACTCGATTCGTGCCTGCCTGCAGGGCATATTGCATGGAGGCCTGAGCTGCATACAGCAAGGAGGCTGCATCGTTTGCATGTGTAGGCATTACAGAAACGCCCATACTGAGGGTCGTGGAAAGAATGGTATCGCCGTAGGCAATCTGCAACTGGGCAATTTCGTTACGGATTTTTTCAGCACGCTGGCGAGTAATCTTCAAATCAGCACCCGGCAAAATCACGCAGAACATTTCACCTTCAAAACGGCAGGGAATATCTTCATTACGGATGTAACCCGGCAAACGCTGACCCAGTTCCCACAGAAGCTGTTCCACCGCATGACGACCACGAGTACTCTGGATTTCATTAACAGCATCCGGATAGAGCATAATGAGACCGATGGGAGTCTTGTGTCGAGCAGCAGCGGACACTTCGCGCTGCAAGGACTCTTCCATATAGCGACGATTGAACAGCCCCGTCAGGGTATCGCGAATGCTATGCTGTTCAAAGCGAACCTTCAAATTCTGGTTAGCCACATACAGACCAAAAGCAGTAGCAAGGATGCTGACCTTAGCATGCCAATCTTCCACAGTTTCCTGATCCGGAAGTACATCCGTCTGCATGGTAAAAATACCGAAATGTTCTTCAAGGCCTTCGATAGGTGCGCAGAAAGAGACTCCCTTGGGATGGTGATGCAAGTGAGTACAGCCACCCGTCAGGTTAGGATTGGAATAATCGGAAATGACAATGTCTCCCGCATCAAAGCTTGCACATTCGCCCGGATGGATAACATCGTCGCTAATGACCTGGTCACCGAAGGATAGAACCTTGTGAAGGTCAGCCTGGGTTCCTGCATACATATACAGAACGCCAGAAGCCTTGGGGAAAAGCTGAGGCAGCAATTCCTGAAGGGGAGCAATAACTTCCTTGAAGGGGCGATTCTTAAGGACAGCCCTGGCAAAATTTTTCCAGGGATCCAGAGGAATTCCAGCAGAGAATGCGGCTGTTTCCAGCTGTTCCAAAGCTTCCTTGGCAGAAATTGCACCCTTGGGCAAATCCTGCATCGGGGCGGGAGCTGGAGCCGGCTCCTCATCTTCCTGATGACCATAATCGTCGTCATGGGAGATGCCGCCATTGAACTCCATATTATTTTCCTTCAGGACCATGAGATTTTCATTAAAATCGTTTTCCGTACTTTCGATCTTCTTTTTACAGATCGTGTAGAGGACAAAACCCAGAACGGCGCCCCAGGCTCCTAAAAACACGAATTTTCCAGCAAGAGGGACAGAACTCTCGGGAGCAATGAAAGCGGCAGCCACACCTGCCAAGAACGCAATGAGCCAAACGATATAATTAAACAATGTCATGCTATTTAATTTACTTATTTCAAACTTCCGTGGCATAGGAAGTTCCCATTTGTTATTCTAAATTTACCCCTATGACTATTCTCGACAAGATTGCCTTAGCTCTCCCTGCTGTTGAATCCCCCGCCCGCTACATGGGTGGCGAAGCCAACAGCATCGTCAAAGACCACAGCCAAATGCTCGCCCGTATGGCATTCGTGTTCCCCGACAAGTACGAAATCGGCATGAGCAACAATGGCATTCGAATTCTTTACCATGTGGTGAACAAGGAACCGGACCTGCTTTGCGAAGTCAGTTTCGCCCCCTGGGAAGACATGGCCAAGGAAATGGAGAAATACGACATTCCTCTGTACAGCTACGCCAGCTACACCCCCGTCAAGGATTTTGAAGTACTGGCAATGTCCCTACAGACCGAACTGAACTTCACCAACGTGCCCTACGTTCTGGATTTGTCCCGCGTTCCCGTATGGAGCAAGGACCGTCGAGAAGAAGACCCCATTGTTGTTGCTGGTGGCCCGGCCATGGCAAACCCGGAACCGGTGGCAGATTTCTTTGATGCCTTCCAGATTGGTGATGGCGAAGAACTGATGGTGAAGTTCCTCCGCTGCGTTGGCGAAGGACGTAAGGCAGGTCTTCCCCGCAAGCAGATTCTGGAAAACCTTTCCAAGCTGGATGGCGTTTACGTCCCCAGCCTCCGTCCCACTGTCGTAAATGAATTCGGTGACATCGTTCCCGCAGAACCTGCCGCAGGTCCTTACGAAAAGACCAATGGTGTGCGCCGTCAGTTCATTCCGGTCATGGACCGCAAGAATTATCCTATCAGAAACCTCATTGCCAATATGCAGCTGGTCCACAACCGTTTCAGTGTGGAAGTGATGCGCGGTTGCGCCCAGGGGTGCCGTTTCTGTCAGGCAGGCATCTGGTACCGTCCCTGCCGCGAATTGGATCCGGATGATGTCCTCGAAATTGCTAAGGAAGGTATTCAGGCTACTGGCGAACGCGAACTGGGACTGCTCAGCCTTTCTACAGCTGACTACAAGCCCGTAGAAGGCCTTACTGATTCCATCATCGATGACCCGTTCTTTGACACCGTGGACGTGAGCCTCCCCTCCATCCGCGTGAACGCATTCGGCGAAACCCTGGCTCAAAAGATTTCCGCACTGAAGGGCGGCCGAAGCGCTACTTTCGCTCCCGAAACAGGTTCTGAACGAATCCGCAAGATGATCAACAAGACCATCAGCGACCAGGACATGTACAACGCCGCAGAACACGCCTTCAGTAGTGGTTTCAACAAGATTAAGTTGTACACAATGATTGGCTTCCCCACCGAAAACCTGGAAGACATGGAAGCCTTCTGCGGCCTTATCGAAAACCTGGTAAAGATTGGTCGCAAGTACCTGCGCGGCTGCCAGATTGCAGTTTCTATGGGCATTCTTATTCCCAAGTCCTTCACAGGTCTCCAGTGGGCCCCCTTTATGGACAAGGATACCGCCCTGAAGCACATCCGCTTCGTCCGCGAAAGATTCTTTAAGCACCCCAACGTCAAGGTGAACTGGGCTGGCTGGGAAATGAGCCACCTGGAAGCCGTTTACAGCCGCGGCGACCGTCGTCTGGCACCCGTTATTTATGCGGCCTACAAGAAGGGTCTTACCTTCGAAAGCGACGCCTACCGTTTCAATTACGACACATGGCTTCAGGTGTGGGAAGAATGCGGCTACGACACCAGCTGGGTGTACCGCACCCGCGAAAAGGAAGAAGTATTCCCCTGGGACTACATCCACGCAGGCACCACCAAGCAGTACCTCCGTCGCGAATGGGAAAAGGCCTTCAAGGAAGACTCCGCCCCCGTGCCCAACTGCAAGTGGGGCGATTGCCAGAAGTGCGGTATTCCGGGCTTTGGCGCAGAAATCCATTTGGCAAACAACCCGGTGCGTCACGCAGCGCCTAGCCGCACTCCCGAAGAAATCAAGAAGCTGGTGGCAGAACGCCGCCCCAAGCAGAAGGACTGCTTCAGCTACAAGATTACTTTCAAGAAGACTGGTCTCAGCCGTTTCTTGCCTCACCACAACATGTTGGGATTCTTCGAGCGCACTTTCCTGTGCGCAGGCATTCCCATCAAGTTTAGCGAAGGCTTTAGCCCCAAGCCCCGCATCGTGAATATGGGCGCATTGCCCCTGGGTCTGGAAACCTACTGCGAGATTATCAGCGTGGAACTGTTAAAGCCTTTGGACATTACTCCCGAGGGTCTTCCGGAAACCATGAAGAAGCTTTCCGCCCCTTTCCCCCGCGGTATGGAAATCGTGAACATCGAGCCCCTGAAGGACAAGCTTTCCAAGCACTTCCCCAAGGCAATGATTTACAGTTTCACCCCCGACGTGTTGGATGAAGCCCAGGCCAACAGCATCCGCGAGAAGTTCAGCGCAAAGGCTCTCCCGGTGATGTTGAACCACCGCGGACAGGAAATCAACCTGAACGAACACATCCTGGATTTGCAGATTCAGGGAAAGACCATCCTTACCAAGATCAAATGTAACGAGATGGGCGGCACTGCCAGCCCCTTCAATATCTACGCAGGCTTGCTAGGCAAGGATTATGACCCTAAGAAGGTGGACGACGAAACCAGAAAGTTCTTGATTAAAAAGATCGCTATGGATTTTTAGTCCCCTAGGAATAGAAAATCCTTTTTTACATTAGGTTATGAAATTTTTGTTTATATTCCTTGGGCAGTTAAACCTATGGAGTATTTATGAAGAAAATGTTTCTTGCAGCACTGACCGCCATGGCCTTGTGCTCCTATAGCTACGCTCAGGACGACGAAGAAGAATACGAAGAAGAATCTCCTGCCGCAGAACAGGCTTCCGCCGAAGAAGAAGCCCCAGCAACCGCTAAGGAAGAAGAAAAATCCGCTCCTCGCGAAGCCGTGAATGCAGGCAATGGCAAGCTGGGTTTCCAGATTGATATGATTAGCGCCTTTAGCGGTGATCCTAGGTTTTATATCACCTATAGGATTTCTCCGGATATGGAAGCAAGCTTAATCTTAGGCTTAAATCTCAAGGGAGAATCTTCCTATGAAGCAAATGGTCAGTCCGTCAATATGGGCGACGACGCAACTGATCTCGACATTGGCGTAGGCTTTGACTACTACCTCACCAAGAAGTTGCTTCCCATCTGCGTTGGTGCAGAATTCATCTACAGCAGCAGAGGATATTTCGAAGGTATTCCTGATTACAAGGATGCATCCATCCTAGAATTCAACATTATGGGCGGCTTCCGTACCGAAATGACAGACAATCTCTTCGTTACCGGAAAAGCCGGTCTGAACATAGATCATTCTAGCTGGACTTACGGCGAATTGGAAGGTTCCCGTACGGACTTCGGCCTGAAGGCTCAGGCTTTCCTGACCTGGTTCTTCATCTAGTTCAAAAGAACGCCTACAATTTTAGCCGCTCCGAAAATGGGGCGGCTTTTTTGCGGGGTCTTTTCATCCCAGCCTAACGGACTGAGCAAATACCTTTCAAATTACTCCGCCGGGAGAATAATTTCGATGTGACTGGTGCTCACGTTCAGGAAGTGAGTACGGAACAAATCCTTCTCCTGACGGTCGCTAACACGAACCTGAGTCACGGCAATAAAGTCCTTGTTTTCACGGATGTAGTCCGTAAGGCGTTCGTCACGAAGGGTGTCGATTTCGCCAGTGATAATAAAACTGTCTGTCCAAATTTTTACGAGCATGGTTTAAATATAAAGTTTTTATTCCAAGTAAGAAGAATAACCAAAAAATTTTGAGCCAATTTTCTGTTTCTGAGCATATATTAGGAAAAAATGTGGTCTTTAATCCTTTTGAAAAGGAGTTGAATTATGGCTAAGAAAAAACAGCTTCACCCGGTTCTGGGTCAAATGATATACCATAATGCCGAATTTATGGATAGCGACATCGGTCGTCCGATCCGCATTCTTTCTGAATTTTTAGGCCCCCACCAGGTGTTTGAGCAGGAAGATGTTCAAAATACCATCGTTTTCTTCGGTTCTGCACGTACCTTGCCCCAGAGCGAAATCAACAAGCGTCGCAAGGGCTGCACCAACAAGAAGGAACTAGCAAAGCTTGCTGCCCTGGAAAAGGTGGCTCGCTATTACGACGACGCTCGTGAACTAGGCGCCAAGCTGGGTAAGTGGGCAAACAAGCGCAAGGAAGGCTACGCCATCATGACGGGCGGAGGTCCGGGCATCATGGAAGCAGGTAACCGCGGCGCAAGTGACGTGGGTACTCCTTCCATCGGCTTGAACATCAAGCTTCCCTTTGAGCAGCATCCCAATCCTTACATCGATGATGAGCTGAATTTGCAGTTCCGTTATTTCTTCGTTCGTAAGTACTGGTTCCTGAAAAAGGCTCGTGCCTTGATCGCCTTCCCCGGAGGCTTTGGCACTATGGATGAACTATTCGAGATGCTCACGCTGGTTCAGACCAACAAGTATGCCCAGCAGATGCCCATCATTGTTTTCGGCAGTGAATTCTGGAAGAAGACGGTGAACTGGGAATATTTCGCCGAAACTGGAATGATCAACAAGGAAGACTTGAAGTTGTTCCATTTCTGTGATAGCGTAGATGAAGCATACAAGATTGTTACGGAAACTTTGGAAAAACAATCCAAGGAATAAAATCCTAAACAAGTTCACAAAAAGAACCAAGAAGGTACCGACAGGTACCTTTTTTTGTTCCATAAAAAGAGTTATCTTTGAAGTATGCTACGAAACGTCTTGGCTGAATCTCTGGATCGATTGGCAAGAAAACTGGCCATGCGCCCCCATTACACAATGGAGGAGTATCAGCGCTGGTTTGATCAAAACCCAAAGTTCATGCACAATGGTGCCATTCAGCAAATTGAGCTTACCGCTCCCCTAGCCCTTGAAGGCACCAACAACCTTTACCGAGCCAATTACTGGATTGAACAACCCAAGACGGGTCGTAAGACTGCCGAACAGGAAATCGTAGTTAAGATTTGCAAGTATTGGGTTCCTCCTGGAAAGAATCGCATTCATCGTCTGAACATGACCTTGAGCGCATTCCAGGACGAAATCCGCATTAACAACCTGATCCGCGCCACGAATATCGAAGGCGTGGTCCAGAGTATGGGCGGCGGAATTGCAGGCCGTCATCCCTACCTGAAAATGGAATTCATCAAGGGATGTTCCCTGGACAAGACCTTCCACGAAGGCCTGAGCGATGACGATATTCTTCACCGCGTGTCCCAGCTGGCCTATCTAGCCAATACCATCAGCCAGCTGCACTACTACCAGGTTGTCCATAAGGACTTGAAACCGAAGAACCTGCTTCTTTGTCAGAATCCCGAACACAAGAACAACCACAAGATTCTTATCTGCGACTTCGGTTACGCCCAGGCAAAGATGCGCGAAACCATCACGGAATACGGCGGGCAAATCACCCCCTATTATAGCGCTCCGGAACAGGCCATCATGGGCGAGAATCTTTCTGCATCCGTGGATTATTTCAGTTTCGGCATGATCATTCACGAATACTTGACAGGTAAAAAGCTGTTCCCCAAGGCCATGGATATTTTCATGGAAGACGGCTACCGCGTAACAGACCGCTATCTGGAATACATCAGGCGCGGTCGTGAGAACGTTTTTCACGATTCAAGATTCCCCCACCTGTCTCAATGGATTGACAGTTTGACCATGTTCGACAGCTTTGAAAGAATGCAGAACAGCCCCAACCTCTTTGACATCGCACACAAGCTGCGTGAACAGGTGAACGCACAGGGATATCGTGACGTAAACACGGACTTCCTGTGGAACCAGCTCCGTGAATACAATCACTAGAGCATTTTTCCTATCACATTTTGTTTTTTAGATCATCCCATTTTATGGACGGGATGTATATTCTACTTATGCAAGTATCTAAACAGACTTTTAAGAAATATTTTAGGCTCGTCACGGTCCTTCTAAAAAAAGGGATGCGTCGTCTCAAGCCTAGCCATTACGTCATCATAGTCCTGATTCTTGGATTGGGCATTTTTAATGCCACCACCGCGCTCTCCCCCTACATGAAGCAGCACAAGCGGGAAGCTAACATCGAAAGAACTTTTAACCAGTGGTGGAACGACGCTGGCGAAGAGCAGTTCCGCTCCGTAGGAATCCTTCCGTCCAAGAAAATCAAGCAGGAAGAATTCGCCCGTTATCGCGAAAAATATCTGGCACAGAATCCCTCCCTCATCCCCGAAACCCGCATTGAGCAGCTCAAGGCGGAATACAAGGAATGGTGGGACATGGGCGGTGGCCGCGAACAGTTCTTCCAGGAAACAGGACGTTTCCCCGACCCCAAGGATTACGTCAAGCTGGAAAACAAGTACGTGGACAAGTATACCAGTCAGGTTCTCCGCTACAGCATGGCATTCACCCCCCGAAAGGAAAACTTCGAGAATTTGGCCACCAGCTGGATTCTTTTCCCTAACGTCATTAGCTTCCTGATTTTTGCAGGTTTCTTTACCTTCGCCTTTATTCGCCTAGAATCCCGCTGGAGATTTTTACTCTTCCTGGGAGCATTCGCCCTAACTGCTGTGATGGGCGGCATCCTGACTTACGCATTGGCATCCACCAGCTTCTTTGACCACTATGCTGGGGATCGCTACATGGGACTAAGCCTCACCTTGGCATTTATGCTCGGGGCGGCCGCTTTCGGCCCTAAGCGTCTTGAGATTTCCCAGCTGGTCAAAGCCATTGCGATTGGCGGCATCGCTCTGGACATGATTATCAACTGGACTGTTAATCCGGGATTATTCGGGGCAGTTACAATCCTGACTCCCGTTGTATTCGCCCTAGGCGCCCTGGCAGGATTAAAGATTGAAACCCGCAGGAAGACGAAGGAAGAAATCTCCCGAGAGAATATGGAGGAAAAGCTTCGGAACAACGTCAACCGCAATCTCATGGCAGAACGGAAGGCCAAGACCCGCACCTCCATCGAGGAAGGTTTCAAGGCAGCCAAGGAAGGCATGATGGAAAACGCCCAGAGAATTCTGCAGCAAGCCTTCAACAACCTGTTGCAGGAACATCCCGTGGACACCGCCCTCGTCAAGAGCTTAACCCTTCGCCTGACGGGTTCCGACTGCTTTATCGACTTTTCCAGCAATCAGTGGCTGGAGTGGGGCGAAATCGCCAAGACGAAAAACGCCCCGGAAGCCGCAATTCTTCTTTTGAAGAAAGGCCTTTCCCTGGAGCAAAACAAGAACTTCGCCCGTCGCGCCCTTTATATTCTCGGTGAAATCTGCGTGAACAACGGAATTGAACGGGAGGAAGGCATCAAGCGTCTGGAAATGGTGATCCAGATGAACGAGAACGACATGATGGCAAAACAGGCTCGCCGTATGCTGGAAAACGCAGCTTCCAAAACAACGCAGCAAACAAATAGCGCAGAACCACCACAATCCCAAGCTGAATAATCCTTAGTACAACCCGTAGGGACGATACTATCTAGTAACAAATAGGGCTGGTCCAAATGGACCAGCTCTTGTTGGGTTTTGTTGGAGGAAGATTTCTTTACGTCTGGATTATCGAGTCTGGATGTAGCGACGGATTACAGAGCCACCCGCCTTTGTCATCTCGACTACAACCACACGAGCAGCAGGCATCTTGCTGGGCTTCACTTCGCCAGAGAAGAGCGGGCGTCCCTGCATATCGAAGATGCGATAGAAGTGTGCTTCCGCTTCGGTTCCTACGGTAGCGATACTGCGGATAGCGTCCTTCTGTTCAGGATCCGAGACCACTATCTTGCCAGACTTTACGAAGGTAGAATCATTATTGGAGGCAGAGACCTTAAAGGCGAATTCACCTGCTTCCGTGGGAGTTCCGCTGATAGAAACCTTCTTGTTGGCGTTATCAATGTCAGTAATAATGCCCTTGGGTAAACCCTCAACTTTAACAGTTTCAGCGCCAGTCCAGGTGTAGCAGAAATCCGTAATGGAATCGCCCAAGTTAATGGACTGGCTGGAGGAACCGCCACCGCACTTGGTTACTTCGGGATAGCTTTCTCCCACCACTTCGAAGGTCACGAATTCGGACATGTGGGAAAGTCCGTTATTATCCGTCACCACAGCAACTGCGGAATATACGCCGGCAGCGAGATTGTTCACCTTCACGCTATAAGGTGCAGCGGTTGCGGAGCCCACCTTGTCGTTACCGATATAGAAGTCAATGCTCTTGATAGAGCCATCGCCGGCGCTCTTTGCAGCAGTCAGAGCAACGCCCTCACCCACTTCAAACTTTGCACCAGCGGTGGGAGCAGACATCTTGACTTCTGCAGCAGTCTTGCTGATGCCAAAAGCTTGGTTGTAGGAGGGCATGGAACCATAACGGCCGCCAACACCCACAAGGTTAGGCAATTCCGTAGGAATGTTAGCCACAGTACGCTTTTCCCAACTATAGCTAGGGTTGAAAGTTTCCGCCTGGGGAACACCGGATGTTACGGTACCGTTGTAGCGATGCTGTTGCTTTGTATTATCAAAGGTGACACCGCTAAAGTAAACGTAGCCGTTGTCGCCCCATTCAGCCAAGTAGCCGTTACCATTCTTGATGTAGCTATTTTCGTAGCGAACGTAAGCCTTTGCAGTAGCGCTATGACCATTGGCGCCCGCCACGAAGAATCGGTTTCCATCCACCAACTGGTTATAGATGTGGACCTGGGAGCCATCGTTTTCACCGGTAACTTTCGGGACTCGGCCATAGGTATTATGCCAGTAGCTGTTTGCAAAAGTCAGATGGGCATCTTCCACCAGGGACATGTACGGGTCGGTTCCCCAGCAGTTGTATTCGTTGGCACCATCGTTATCCATATAACTGATGGTAGCATTGTCCACGAATTCCATGTCAATGCCATCGCTGATCCACTTGTAACTAATGTGGTCTGCCCAGAAATTCTTGATGTGAGTGTTCTTGTCACCGCTGGTTTCCAGACCGTCACCAGCTTCGATGAGGTGCGGGTTCACATCGTAGATGGCCAGGTTGCGGTATATGTTATTATGGCCGCCTTCATAGGCACGGTTATTCAAGGAAGCACCGCGAAGATTTGCACCACGACCCATACCGATTAAGCTCTTGTTGGCCTTGATAGTAATCCAGTTGCTCCAAGCCTGAAGATTTTCACTTTCCTGAACAATCTGCAGGCCAGATTCACCCAGAGAGGCGCAAGAATTCTTTTCAAAGGCGATGCGATAGAAAGTATTGGTTTTGCCAGTAACCGCATTCTTTTCGGAGCAGGTGGTCTTACACCAAGTGCGACCGGCCTTTGTCGCCTCGGTAACGGCATTGCGGAACTGGCGGAAATCGTAAGTACCTTCGGGAACGAGAATCGTCACTGCGTCGGTGGACTGCAAGTACTTGCGAACTTCTGCGGAATCCTTTGCGATAACAATCTTGCCGGCGTCACCACCTGTAGTTACAGAACCAAAACCTTCAGCCTTAACATTCAGGTTAAACAATAAAATGGCATTCTTATCACTTTCGCTGCTGGTCCAGATCCACTTGGACTGTGTATTCGCGGCGAATCCGCTGAGGGCCGCGCCACTAGGCAACTTATTGTTTGCGTAGCTGAGGATGGTTGCGGCACCCCACTGGGAAAGATCGCGGCCCTTGTTCTTCCAAGCGGTATTACCCACGCTGGGTTTAGCCTTCCAATCGCTGCCACTGTAGTAGGAACGATCCAAGTCGTCAATCTGTACCATAACGCCAGGAGCGCCAGAACCATTGACGCCCACCACAGAGAAGGCGTTTTCACCGGGAAGGAGAGTCATAGGGATGAAGCGGACGCGTCCAGCCTGATTATCCTCGGCCAGCAGGGACCCGTTATGGTAGAGGCGATATCCGCCGTCTGCCACGATCCACACACCAGGACCCTTTCCTGCGTTGTAGGTAACGGCAATGAGCTGAGAGCCCACCTTATCGCCACCTCCCAAATTCACATCCGCAGGAAGCGTCACCACTTCACCGGCAGATACGGCGGCTTGACACATCCCAAATGCTCCAGCCAGCATCATACCTGCGAAAACATTTCCCATTACACTTTTTCCCATTTTACATCCCTTTCTAGACAACGGACTTTTTTATCCAATTACGTCCAAACACAAGTACAATTTACCCTAAAAACGGGGTATTTTCCACCATTTTTTCTTTCCGACCCACTTTACCGTTGTTTCTAGACAACGGCAAAAATGTTTTTTCCATTCCCCTTTTCGTCCTTTTTCTTACATTTTGAGTATGAACGAACCGCAAAAACAGAAAAAAGTCTTCGAATACCTGGATTACAGGGAATTTTTGAGGGACTATTACAACCAGAAGAAGGCAGCAAACGCAGCTTTCTCCCTGCGAGTATTTTCTGACAAGATCGGTTTTAAGGCGAAAGACTTCATTAGCCGCGTCATGAACGGCGAAAAGAATTTGAGCCAGCAAAGTATTCCTAAGGTAGCCTCAGGTCTTCGCCTAGGCAAGCACGAAACGGAATTTTTCATCGCATTGGTGGAATTCAACCAGGCTGAAACTACGGAAGACCGAAACACCGCCTTCGAAAAAATGCAGGCGGCCCTCAAGGTGGTTCGTTTTGCAGAAAAGCAACATTTGCTGGGCCACGCCCAGTACATGATTTATTCCCACCCCCGCCATCTTTTTATTCGCAGTTTGATTGGAATGTTCGGATTTGACGGGGACTACGGGGCACTGGCCAAATTGGTAAATCCAAAAATCACACCGGAAGAAGCCAAACAGTCCGTCAAGCTACTGGAAGAATGCCAACTCATAAAGAAGGATGAGAACGGCAAGTACATCCTGACGGAAAGCGCAATTACTACAGGGGACCGCACTTCTAAACTGGCCCTTCGCGGATACCATCAGAACTGCCTCAAGATGGGGGCAGATTCCATCGATCGGGACCCACCGGGAAAGCGTCACATTTCGGGGCTCACCTTAGGCATTAGCCAGGAAGGTTACGAACGCATTGTTGAACGTATCAACGCTTTCCGTAAAGAAATTGCCCTCATCGCCGAAGAGGATGAGGGCAGTGATAAGGTTTTCCAGATGGAATTCGCCTTGTTCCAGGTTGGCGGAAAGAGCGAAAAATAAATCAGGATCGTTTTCGAATTATTTTGAAGTAGAGACGCCGCACTTGTTTACAAGTTTCTGGAATTCCGCCAGAGCCTTTTCCTTCGCCGCGTTTACAGCAGCCTGGTCTTCATTGTACAATTGAGTGTACTTTTCATCCTTGATGACAGCCCCATCCTTGCACCAATATTCCCAGATGTCGTTGGAGTTTTCAAACATGGGGCTGCCGTACATTGCCGCCAAGCCGCCTTCCAGTTCTTCCTTTACATCGTTCAAACACTGCGTTTTTGTCTTGGACAACTCGCCCGATTCAAGGGCTTCATCAATTGAATTTAAGACTTCGCTTCTCGCTCGAGACTCTCCTCGGTATTCAGCACTTCCCCACTCAGGTTCATACTGGCGGGCGAATTCAAGCCCCCCATGTTCCGCGCAGGTAGAATCCCCACGGGCACGAACACTCTTCAAGTCAATTTCTTCCGTAGGATAGCCCCTTACCCAGGATTTGTCCTCTCCGGAACTACTGCTTTCAGGATTGGCCACAGAGCTGCTACTAATCATTTCATCGCAGCCCTGTTCGCAACTGTCGGAACTGGTAATGGACGAGGAACTTTCATCGTAAACAGGACCTACCCCATAAAGGGCGATCATACCCCCGCATTCAATGCTTTCGTCATCCTCACCACAAATAGAGTCTCCCCCACCAATATAGGCTTTCGGTTCAGAGCTATTGTCATCACAGCTAGCCCAGAAGAAAGCGGTCAAGCTCAATGCAAGTTTCGTGAATGTTTTGCGGATATTCATAACTACACCTCCAAAAAAACTACTTGCCAGCAGCTTCCTTTTCCATTTCCATGGCATGCTGCAAACGCTTTACGTGGCAATACATCAGTTCACCCGTTTTCTCATCACGGAGATGAAGGCTGGAGCCTTCACAGTAACGCCAATACTTACACTTCTTACAATCGCCAGTACGTGCCCAGCTATGATCGCGCATCACCTGATAGCGGTTCTGCCATACATCCCACAGGTCGTCCTTATAGATATTACCCTGGATGTAGTCTCCGCGAAGGCTGGGACAGGCGGAAATATCCCCATTGGCAAGAACAGAACTGACATTTACGCCGGCACGGCAGAAGAAGGGATAGTTACGAGCTTCCTTTTCGTAGCTGCCCAGGAATCCTTCGCAACCGTAATTAGCGTTGATGCGACCCTGCTGTTTCGTTTCGCGGATAAAGTCAAAGACCTGCTTGAATTCATTGTCCGGCAACTTGAAGATGGGATTGTTGGCGGCACGACCCTTAGGGAACACCGTTGCAATACGCCAGCGTTTCACACCAATGGCAATAAGCATTTCGCGAATCTCCGGAAGTTCCGGCAAGTTTTCGCGGTTCACGCAAGTCATTACATCAAAAGTCAAGCCAGGTGTACTTGCTGCCATCTTGATGGCACGCAAAGCATTATCAAAACTCAGTTCCGATCCGCGGAAATGATTGTGGCTATCGTGAAGCCCATCCAAACTAATGGTCAGAGAGCGAAGCCCCGCATTCAACAAGGCCACGAATTTTTCAGGAGTCATGGCGAGTGCGTTACTGACCATGCCCCAGGGGTAACCCCGCTTCTTGATTTCGTTACCGCATTCCACAAGGTCCTGGCGCATCAGAGGCTCGCCACCGGTAATCACCACCATAAAATGTTTCGGGTCAATATGGGGAGCAAGACTATCCAGCACCTTCATGAAATCTTCACGAGGCATATCGGGAATAGCGTCCTTCAAGCAGTCGCTACCGCAATGCAGGCAATGCAGATTACAGCGAAGGGTACATTCCCAAAAGAAATAAGTCAGCGGGTGAGTCGCAATTTCGTTGTGCTTATAATGACGGTAAAATTCGAGAGCAAGACGTTTTTTCAGATTAATATGCATAAGTAAACCTAACCACTTTCACGTTCTGTAAGATACATTCTTCAAAATCTCACGTCAAACTTGAAACAGGTAAAAAAAGCGAGATAAAATGTCTTTTTAAAAAGAAAGACGCCAAATGACGTCTTTCATGATACATTTTGTTCTATATAGAGAATTTTTCTTTACGGCAAATGAATTTGCTGGATTCCAAGAACCTGTTTTCCCTGAGAAATACGGACAACATAGGAGCCGCCGGAAAGGTTATTTCTGAGGTCTATGGAAGTTGCGGAACCATCAAAGTGGGAAACCAGAACCGCATTTCCCTGCATATCGAACAACTTAACAGTCTTCGCACCTGCAGAAGGCGAAACAATGTTCAGCAAACCCGCAGAAACATTCATGCGAAGAGAATTCATTCCCGTCGATTTACCAATCACGAGCTTTTCAGAACTGCTGGATTCAGGAACCATTTCACTGGAACTGCTTAGAACCTCTTCTTCCGGACATTTAGAGATATTCATGGACAGGCTGGTGGTAAAGCAGGCTCGTTTATCCCCATCGTTCACCACACTATAAATTCCGGGAACATTCGAAACTCCCCCGAGATTGGTGTAAGTAAAATTGGCATAATACTCACCCGCGGAAAGAGTCTTCTTTACGGTCACTCGCTGGTGATTGGCATTTCCATTAGGATCGTTATCGACTTCAAAAGCCGATTTATCATAATCAATATACCAGACTAGCACCCCATTCTTACCCCCCGACGCCTTTCCAATATAAGCATCATACTTAACAGCAGGGCGATACTCCACCACATAGTATTCATCATTGTGGTTGGGATTGGTAATAGAATAAGCTTGCATGTCAGAAAGGGCGCTCAGGGAATAAGTGGAGTCAGCCTTTACTTCGATCAGTTCCATCCACCCCATGGATTCTCTTTCAAAAGCAGAGTATGCGGGAGGCGTATTCCAGTTTCCGTTATACATCCCAATAGTCATCACATCATAGGGAGCCGGACCTTTTATAGAAGAATTGTTGACGGAATAAAGGTCCGCAAGACCTAGTACATGACTGAACTCGTGAGCAAAAATACCCATAGCATTTAGGGTTCTCTGAGCAGGATCATCATCATACTGGGCAATAAACAGATATTTGTCAAATGTATATCCTTTGCTCTTGTAACCCTTATTCCAGGCAGAACCCGCCCCATTATACTGCATCCAGTACATATGTCCCCAGAAATCACTACTCTGCTTTAGGGCATCCTCTTCCTTACCCGGGAACAGAAACACGAAGCCATCTACGGAAGTGCCACTAAAACAATACTTGGCCGCATTGCTCATAAAGTCTGCACGAGCAGTCAACGCCTCCACGCCCGCCTTCGTGAAATTACCCTCGCTGTAGGAACTACCAGAACCAAAGCTAGTCAGGGCGACGCCTAACTGCAGGGGATAAACATCAAAATGGAGGCTCAGTTTTCCGCCAGAGGAGTACAAATAGTAATCCCTAAGACTACCGATATTTCCATCCTTGCTATAACCTTCCTGATTCAGCATGTTATAAACTTCTGCGGAGTCCGCATAAGGCTTATCCGTGGTGCCAATCAAGAGAACGGGAATCCATCGTTCTCCTGTTGTCCATTTTTCCGGAGTTGGACGGTTCAATACCGCAGGGGTTTTACGGAGAGCTACGGGGCCTAGCGAGTCCCCCTCCGTATTTTCTTCAGGATATTTATCCACATGGGCGGCACGATGTCTTTTCTTCACATCCTGCTTATCCAGCTTTTTCAAGAACTTCTTGTCACTTTCAGAACGTTTATGAGCATTACGGGCCTTAATCTTGGAAGCTTTACCATCTTCATCTGCATAGACATAGCTGCCATTACCATCCCCCACCACTAAATAACCATCTTCGGTGGTGGTATAATGATAGTGTTCGTCCCCGAAACTCTGGACCGTCACCTCGGAACCATCCGCGTTTTTCACTGTTTTCAACTGATCAGGTGGCGCCGGATGGGCAAAAAGTGAACTGGAACAGAGTCCAAAGCCCAAAAACGCAGCAGGAATAACACGCAAGTGATTAAGTACACCCATAAAAAACAAACCTCCGCATTAAAAATAACCCCTTTTTTCACAAAAAAAGCGCAATTTGACGTAAAAAATGTACCACAAATCACATTTTCAGAACGTTCTCAAAATTTTTCTCACTTTTGTAAAGTTTTTTATCTAAATTTGAGAACGTGGAAAACTATATCGACATATTTCAGTTTACTCATTTCCGTAAGTATTTGGAAGAATATCAGGCCGCTCGCGTACAGTCCGACCCCTCTTTTACCCGCACCGAAATCTGTAATCTGCTGGGCATGGAAAAGTCCCGCAGCTATTTCGCCGACGTGCTCCGCGGTAAAAAGGTCAGCCCCCGCATGGTGGCGAAGTTTATCGAAGTCCTTGGCCTGGAAAAGAAGGAAGCCAAGTACTTCGAAATCATGGTAAAGGTGGACCAGGCCAAGAACGACGCCCTCCGCAAGGACGCCATGGAAGAATTGCTGCAGATGCATCCTAATCCGCAGCACATTATGAACACCGACGCCTACGAATATTACAACCACTGGTATAACAGCGCCCTGTTCGCCATCCTGGATGCCATGGACGTCACCGACGATATGGCCCCCGTACAGAAGAGAATTTTCCCGAAGGTTCCCCTAGGCAAGCTGAAAGATTCCCTGGACCTATTGCAACGTCTGGGTCTTGCCCGCCAGAACGAAGAAGGATTCTGGAAGCCCACGAAGGAATCCATCAGTAGCGGCCCTTACAATAACGCCGATCTGGTGAAGCAATACCAGTTACAGTGCTTCGAGTTATCTAAGCAAGCTTTAATGACTCCGCCTAAGGCCCCCTCCATCATGAGTACCTTGACTTTCAGTGCCTCCACCAAGGCATATAAGGAACTGGAAGCCGCTGTACAGGAATTTAAGGCAAAGGCCCGCCAGATCATTTCTCAGGATACTGAAAAAGCGGATGGAGTCTACCAGCTGAACTTACACATGTTCTCAAACCTTGAGAACAACGGGGGGAACAATGGCTAAGAAATACTTGAACTCTCTGGCAAATGCAAGTCTGAGCATCGCAGCCCTAGTGGCCGCAGGCTGTTTCGTCGCAGGTTGCGCCGAAGACACTACCGCAGGTGTATTTACGGAAACGGAATCTGGCCAGCAGGCCTCCATCGACGTAAACGGAGACAAACTGGTAGTTGACGGCAAACGCACCTACGCCATGGTAGACGTACAGGGTGTCGCCGTAGATGAAAACGGCAACCAGTTGAAAAATGCCCGTGTACTCCTAAAACGCGCCCATATGGACGTAGACAGCGTTCAGGAATCTACTACCGACGAAAACGGCATCTACAAGTTCGACCAGGTGATTTATAAGACCACCTACACCGATGACACCACCCTTGTGGAATACATGAACTACACCCTGCAGGTCATGTCTAGCGACAATTCCGTTGGCAGCTATGAAGTCCTTACCTTCGAAAACAGCAAGCGCGTTACTGAAGGGGAAAACGTCTACCTGGAAGCTCCGGAACAAACCGCCCACAAGACAGTAAGCGCAGAACTGAAGACCTACGGTTACAAGCAGGGTCGCAACGTCTGTCTAGACTACTCCGGCATTTGTCACGAAATAACCGCAGATGAAGCGGAAGCAGGAACCTTCATCATGGAAAACATTCCTGAAGGATTCTACTACAACCTCTGTTCCGTCTATACAGACGAAATGGGAACGGAAAGCAAATGCGCCTTCCTGGACGAGATCCTGGTGACCAAACCTGTGGTTGACACCCTTTCCTACGCATTGCCTGCCGAAGCAGTTTCCCTGCTGGATTCCCTGGAAGACAAGTCCGTCCCCAACATTCTGGTGAGGATCAAGTCCAGCGCAGACGACCCCCTGATGGTAGGCAGCGACTTCTCCAAGCCCATCGCCATCACCGACAACGATGAATACTTCTGGACAGGAATCACCCTGAAGGGAGCAGATACCGCCAACTATAAACTGTTGGAACACAATCCCTCCGATGTTGAATCCAGCGTTCTCATGGCACAGCGCGAAGTGAAGGACAAGAGCCTTCCCAATTCCCTTACCAACGATGGACGAAACAACATTGGCGTAAGCTTCAAGGTCAAGGCTAACGGCGCAGACAGTGAACAGGAACTTGTGATCCTGAGTACCGTAGATTCCGCAAGCGGCAAGGCCGTCGGCTACGAAGTCCGTCAGTGTGAAACCGGATCCAAGAACGTCTGCATTCGAGTTTACAGCGGTCTTGATTCTGTAGCTACCGATACAACAGTCTATGGCAAGACAAATCTTCTGGATGGTGAAGAACACCTGTTCTCCCTGGCTGTAGTCAAGTCCCACCTGACGGTAGCCGTAGATGGTAAAATCATCCGCGATACAGACCTGAAGGTAAGCGAAGGCTTCGGCACCTACAGCGCAAAGGACGTCATGACCATCGGAAGCACCTCTCTGGACGATTTCCTACTGTTCTCCATGAACGAAGACATTCGCAAGAAAGGCGAACCCAACTGGAATCGTCTGAAAGCCTGGATGATCGCCCATCAGACCTTAAGCAAATAAGACAACAGAGTACAGGAAAGGCGACCTTCGGGTCGCCTTTCTTATTTTGACGTTTTTTGCTACTCGCCAATAACAAACTTGAAGTATAGTTCAAGAAGTTTATTGCCCCACAGGTAAACTACGGGAGCGGCAATAGCTAGGAAGGGCCCGAAGGGGATTTGGCCCGGGGCATCTTCCGAATCGTCCACGGAAGCCTTTGCGGCCACCTTCGCCTGCATCTTGGCATAAGGAATCATCACGATGATACCGATAACAGCCGCGATCACCAGAGTCATAACAGCCAGCTGGGCACCCATCAAGGCGCCGTATCCAGCCAGAAGCTTAACGTCCCCAAAGCCCATGGCGTCCTTCTTGAACACCTTACTGGCGACAACGCCCAGCAGGTAGAGGCCGCCGCCTGCAGCCACCGCGCCGATGAAGCTAGATAGAGGCGTAATCCCGCCAGGAATCAAGGACAGCAGAAGACCAGCCACAATCCCGCCAATGCTCATGGAATCAGGAATTAATTTGTACTTAAAATCCACCGCACAAACGGGATATACTGCCAAAAGCAGCCAGAACATAGCCAGAGCGTCAGCCCAGACCACAGGTGAAGTGACCGGAGCGCTGAACAATTCCGGGACGACACCTCCATAATTCACGGCGACGGAGGCGAAAAGAGCCAGAGCGCCCAATAATCCGCACAAAGACTCCCCGATGGGATAAATAATGTTTAGGGGTTTATGGCAGCAGGCTGTCTTCCCTCTTAGAATAATCCAGCCAATAATAGGCAGATTCAGGTAAAGGGGGATTCTCTTTTTGCACAGCGGGCAGTGAGAAGGCGGGTTTACCAGGGAAATTCCCCGAGGCATTCGGTACACAATTACGTTGTAAAAACTCCCGACACAGGCGCCAAAAACAAAAAACACGATTAACCAGTACCAAAGAGGAATAACATCCATTTCAAAGCTCCATCTGTGTATCAAATCGTTTACACTTTCCGTTTAAAAAAGATAGATTATACAAATAAAATTAGTGTTTTGTTTATGGAAGGTTTTACCATGGGTTTACATCGTTTTCTTACAATCATCCTTGATTTGGCCTTGTTAGGCACTCTGGTCAGCTGCTCCAGAGAATCCCCCCTCAAGGAAAACGTCAGTCTACAGAACAACCATTCCAGAGTCTACGTTTCCACAACCAATTTCGAGAATCCCCAGGCATTCCTGGATTCACTTGCCAACACCCCGGTAAACGCAGCGGATTCCCTACCCGACACCCTGACGGTCTCTATAAATGATACCATCTACCTGATGGGTATCCTCCCCCGTAACGTGGACAAGATCTACCGTTTCCAGTGGAACTTGACCAAGAAGGACGGCAAGGACACTATAATCATTGGTGATAACGCCAAGCCCCAGGCATGGGCATACGCAGAAGCAGGGGTGTACTATCCCCTCTTCATTGCAACAGATGGTAATAACGCAACCGACACTGCAGGCACCAATACCAAGCAAGCCTATATTAAAGTCATCGATACTAAGCCTGAACTCAAGGTTCCCACAGACACCCTATGGACCCGTCATGACGGAGACATCACCTTTCCCATTACCGCAACCGATTCTTTCGGTTCTATCGAGAAGATTCTGGTGGATCTAGATGCCAGCGGAAAGGGCGATGCCAAGGAATGGGAATTCACCCAGTCCGAAGACAAGAATGACGTTTACTACATCACCATAAAAAATGATTCCGCCTATATCGATTCCATGGGTAACCAGAAGATTTACGTCATTGTTGTCGATGATGACGGAAACGAAACCAAGGACAGCGTAAACCTTCACTTCAACCAGCTACCCAAGCTCACGATCATCAGTCCTGAAGACGGATCTCGCCATTACACCTCCGAGGGAGCATTCTTCTTCTACTACAAGGTGACGGACGTAGACAATTCCAAAGATATCCGCTACACCATCTGGGCACAGAAGTCCCTGAGCGGCAAGCCCCCTACCACCGCATTTACAGACGACGACCTAATCGTTGAAGATTACGTTTTGAATATGTACGAACCTCGCAATGACGCAGGTGAAAACGTCATTACCCTGCTAAACGACCCCTCCAAGAAATTGGAAGGACGTATCTACTGGGAAATGCTGGCTACCGATGGTTACGACACAGTATGGATGGAACGAATCAAGACGAACAGCAACACCAGCCGCCCCTGGAATTTCTTTATTGGTCAGAAGAATTCCACCGAAGCAGTCTTTACAGGTGTTGCAAAGTTTGAAAATCGGACCAGCCACTCCGGCATTCGCGTAGAATTCAGCGATGGCAACAAGATTTATGACGCAGTCACGGATGCCAACGGTAACTACACCGTTGTCGTAGACAGCAGCGGAACCTTTAACGTCACCGCAAAGTCCTCTACAGAAAAGGAATACGCCCTCTACACTCTAAAAGACTTGTACATTGAATCCGGTGAATATCCTGTTCCGGAAATTGTCCTGAAGGATACGGTTGCTCCTGTAATCCTGGTGGATAATGTAGACACCCTCCGCGTTCGCGAATACAACATGACCGTATACAGCCGCGATTTGGGCAGCTTCATTGACACCCTATTTGCGACATTGGACGACAAGTCCCAGACTTTGACCTGCGGTAAGGTACACAAGGAACCTGTCGTCAACTGCAAGATGAACCTCACGGAACTCACGGACGGCGTCCACCATCTGGTCTACAACGCCAAGGACATCTCCGGAAACAAGACCGAAATCAAGCAAGACATCGTAGTAGACGCAACCACCATGACGCTGGATGTGAACGGAGCTCAGAAGGACGTGATCGCCTCTACCGGATCCCTGGTATTTACCGCCCAGGTGAACAACGCACTTCCAGCAGCAGACTCCGTCATCTGGACTTGGGAAGAACAAGATGGCGATGACATCGTGACCAAGACCAAGAAGACTGCCGCCGATGAAACAGGTAAGGCAACCTTCACCCTCGCATTTGACGACATCCCCACCGCCAAGCCTGACGTGGACTACATCATGACGGCCACTTACAGCGAGAACGGCGTTCTTCTGGAAAGCAAGGTGAAGTTCGGAATTCTGGGACTGAACCCTGTGGTGATGTTCACCGAGCCTGGCTTCAAGACCACCGTTACCATTAACGACCCCATCACTTTCAAAGTAAAAGGCATCAAGGGTCAAGGCGGAAACGACTATACCATTAGCTGGAAATGCGGTGAAAATATTTCCGAAGGATACACCTGTCCCACCAACGAAGAAAGCGGCAAGCTGGCCTTTAGCAAGACCGGCACCTATAAGGTAATCGCAACCGTGGTAGACGTTGTGGACCCCGACATGAAGGGCGCAGACACCGTGACCGTGGAAGTCATTTCCGATCCGCCCTCCGCAAGCGCAAGTGTTGTAGACCCCAGCAGCAAGGGCTACAAGATCCACAGCGAAATTCAAGTTCAGGTTAACGCAAACGACAAGTATGGTACGGTAAACAAGATCAAATGGAACTGCTTCAACGCCCAGAAGGGAGTGACCCCCATTCTCGATCCGGATCAGGAAAAGGCAATCACCGAACCGGCAGCAAGTATTTCGGAAACTGTTTCTATCACGTTGCCTGGTACAGAAACGGACACCTACACCTGCTTCTTCAAGTCTGTCGATGATGACGGTGAAGAAAGTGAACCTGACACCCTGATATTCAAGACATTGCTGGACCTTCCCACGGTTACCCTGGCTACCAAGTCCGCCACCGTAAAGATCAATGCAGTTACGCCCATCAAGGCAATCGCACATGACGAACTGGGTTCCATCGTAGAATACAACGTGGCATGCAGCGAAAAATTGAACGAGCTGAAAGATCCCAGCTGGACCGTAATGCCCGGTGCAGAAACATCCGTCAGGATGCCCTCTACCGACATGGATAAATACTACTGTGTCGTAATGGTAAAAGACGATGACGGCAACGAAGCTCGTGACACAGCCACCTACAAGATCGTTGTAGGCCGTCCCACTGTAACGGCCATTCTTCCAGAAGTATACGAGACCGTAACCATTAAGGATACCATCGAAGTAAGTGCCATCGCCAAGGATTCCCTTGGAACCCTGGTAAAGTACGAATGGGGCTGCGGCGCCGCAGGTTCTGACAACATCGGTACAAACACCACTAGCACTTCCAGTTCTTACGCAAAGCTGGTCATGCCCTCTACAGCGCAGGACAACTACCTGTGCGTCATCCGCGTCACCGATGATGACGGAAATACCGCCAAGGATACCGTCTCCATTAATATCATTCTTGCTCCACCAACCATCACTGTAGCTCAGGACAGCCTGACCATCCGCGAGGGCTATAACATCCAGTTAGGAGCTACAGCAACGGACAACAATGGAGTATCTTCCGATCCTGGTTCCATCGTCAAGCGCGAATGGAGTTGCGGCACTCCGGAACAGATTGCACTGAACTGGAAAACCGTTTCCGATTACGATACCGTGTGGAAAGCCCCGGCACCGGAAGCTTACTACTACTGCGTCGCACGCGCAACCGATAACGACGGCAACATGGTAACAGACACCATGACATTTAAGTTCACCACGGACCAGCCCAAGATCTGGGTCAAGGATGAAACGATCACCCTGAACATTGGTGATGCATTCTCCCTGGATGCAACCGTCAACGACGTCTGGCAAGGCATCAACTGGTTCACCTGGGAATGCGTATCCAAGAACGACGGCAGTTCCCTTGAAAAATCAGTAACCAAGTACAGCTACGAGAAGAACAACAAATCCTTCGCAGTTCCTAAGGATTCCAGCTATTCCGAAAAGGGTACTGATATGTATTGTATCGTATCCGCCGAAGAAGCAAGTACCAAGGCAACATTCAGCGATACGACCATCGTCCGTATTATGGAACAGCATCCCGAAGGCGTCATTACCGCTGCAGATACAGTTTATCCGTGGAGCGGCGATGAATCCATGGACGACCAGGCCATCTACTTCTACACAAAGGAATGGGGTGGCATGAATTCCAAACTAGGCGAATTGGGCGACAAGAACAACCAGACCTTTAACTGGAAGTTCAGTAACCTAGGCACAAAAAGCACCAGTTTCTATCTAGGCAACCCCGACGGTACCATCGACACGAGTTCTCTTGAATTCAACGCAGCATTCATCAGAAGCACCAGTGAAGGATCCATGACCATCACTCTGGACTACTACGACAGTACCATGAATCCCACCACGGCAGCATTCAAGGCCAGACACCAGGCTAAGGAAGTCAAACGTACGGTTTACTTCCGCAAGGCATGGAGAAACTTGGCCCAGGACACCGTTCTTGACGTGACCAAGATGGATGTCGCACCAAACATGATTATGGTGAATAACGTTCCTGTAATTGCCTATCTTGCCAACAAGAATACGGTGAAGGTAGGTACCTTGAAGGACGGCGCTCTTTCTAACGTTGTATCCGCCACCACTACAGATTCCATCACAACCATCAAGATGGCAACTGACGGAACGGACCTGTACGTAGGCGTTCTTGAAACTTCAAACAAGTTCAGCATCTACAAATCTGCCAAGGCAACCTCCGACCTCGCAAGTGCAGGTTCTATCACATCCGTCATTAGTCCCGCGCTGCTTTGTAACCCCTCTACCAAGGCACCCATTGTTGTGTACGTAAAGAAGTCTGACGAACAAAACTACCTGGCAACATTGAACGGCACCTCCACCTGGAATTCCAAGAACATCATTTCCATCAAAAACGGTGATGCATTCATAAAGTTCAGGGAAATTTCCGCACAGTTTATGTCCGATGGTAATTTGATCGTTGTGGCGGTCGACAACACATCAAACTACAAAGCCACTAGCGCATTGTTCAACAGTTCCTACACCCAGCAAACCATCAACAAGAATTTTGCCAATGACGTAAACTCCATCAGCCTCGCAGCAGCAAGCACTGGAACCCTCTACATGGCATTCCTGAGTAGAAACGTTGAAACCTATGGACCCTACGTATACAAGGCTAGCATAAGCAACAAGAACATCAGTTGGATCAAGACAGGAGACGCCTTCTCCAAGCGTATGTCCAATTACTGGACCTATCACATCAACATTACAGCAAAAAATGACAATGTTTATGTGGCGATTGATGACGGGGGACGCCCCAACCTGGCTCAGGTTCACGTATATAAACTGAATGGAGACAATTGGTTCTTCTACGGAGAAAACCAGTTGCCATACTTCTCCGGAAATTTCTACTCTGCAAAAAGTTACTTCCTTCGCGGTTCTATTCCAACTCTGGCTCTTGATAACGACGGAAAAGTCTATATTTCCATGCTAGGTCGTGCATCTAGCGAAGCATCTAATAACAACGGGCCCATCATCATGAAGTATGTGGCCGACAACTGGGAGATCCATTAATGAATATTGAAATTGCAGCTATCTGTGACGCAGCAACCGCAAACGGCATGGGCGGACGCCTGAACATGCTGGGCGCATTTGATCGTATTTTCGCCCCGCAGTTCCCTATGGCAATTCCTCAGTGCTCTGCCGCATTCCGCATCCGCTACCAGCGTGCAGAAGCTGGCCAGCATGACCTGAGCCTGGTGTTCGAAGACGTGGTGGGCAAGCCTATCGTTCCTCCCATGCAGTCCAAGATTCCTCTGGAACCGGTTGCACAGGGTTTCGACACCGCAGCTGTGAACCTGGTTCTGAACCTGCAGCGTCTGCCGATCCAGCGTCCGGACAAGTACATCATCCGTCTTTCCGTAGATGGCGAAGAATTGATCAGCCTGCCGCTGTACGTTCTGGAAGCCCCCAAGCAGCCGGGCGCACCGATTGCTGAAGGCGAACATTCCCTCGGTGACGGTCCTGTCGACGGCAACGCGTAATAAGACCGTTCGCACAGTACGTTAGGAAGCGAACCTACGATTTGTGCTCACTCTCGCAAAAGGTCCTCGTTGATACGAGGGCCTTTTTTGCTGACATCTCTCAAGCAAAATTAGTCCGTCGTGACGGCGATGCAGAGGCTGGCGGGTCCGTCCCAGGGGAGGTCGACGAAATGGACTAGACAGGAACGGTCAGGTTGTGGATTGTCCAGGACATCACGACTGACGGAACCTTCAAAGAAGGAGCCACCGACACACTTGAAAAGAGCTTCCTTACGACACCACAGGCGGTAGAATTCCTGCTGGCGGAGGTTCTCGTCCAAGGATTCCAGATAGGTGTTTTCCCGAGGGCTGTAGAAGCGCTTGGCTACCCGCAGGTGCTTGGGAGAATGGACTTCCATGTCCACACCCAGATGGAGCCCCACGTTGTTTTTTAGCGAGTGGCGGGGACCATAAGCCACCACACATTCACGTCCGGAGTGAGTCCAGTTGACGTCAAAGTCCAGCTTGGGGAACGTTGGCCTCGGGGTGCCACTAGCGGATTCACTCTCCACCAGGATAAGATCGCCGGCGGTTACGGGAGTGCCAATATAGTCGGACAAAATCTTGAAGATGACTTCCCGATGGGGAGGAACGCCTTCCCCACCTTTGGGAAACGCAGCCACATGAACCCCCCCGCAGGGCGTGTCCACATCCATCCGTCTTATGTTGAAATCGTCTACCATAAGGATATCCAACCCAAAGATAATTTCTAGTTTAGGGCTATGAACTTCAAGACCGTCAAAACCACTCTCGCATTGGCTACCGGAGGGCTCCTCCTTTCGTGCGCAGAAATAAACAGCAGTTGGGAAGTAGACGGTGGCGGCTACATCAAATATAAGGTGAACGGCGAAGGCCCCTTCACCATCGAGCTGTCCGAAGACGACGTGGAAGTTCCCGATGCGTACCGCCATTACCTCTACCTCAAGACAAGGAAAGAAGAAAGTAAGCGAGGCGATCAGATTTCCTTAATGGTAAGCGCCCCCAAGACCGCAAGCAAGCTGGATCCAGTAAGCAAGGCCAACGTCAACGGACATATCCAGGACATTACCTGGATGGAATTGCAAAATTCAGAGGGTCAAGGTCCTCTGGTAGACGATAGTAGCCACAACAGCTACATCAAATTTGACGAAATCATCAAGGATTCTCTGTATACGGCAGATTTGAACCTGTATTTCCAGGACTGCCGTAGGGGGGCCTGCGACGAAAATCTGCCCCCCATCCATGTTACAGGCCGCCTAAGATACTGGATCCCCATGGACGAACGGGACTGAACCAACAAAAAACTTCAAAAACCCTTGACAAAGCCCCACAACATTTCTATCATTGGGCTACCTTAATGGTCGATTAGCTCAGTTGGTTAGAGCGCTACCTTGACATGGTAGAGGTCACAGATTCGAGTTCTGTATCGACCACTGAAAAAGAACCTGTTGCTTTTGCAACGGGTTCTTTTTTTATGCAGGGGGCTCCGCGCCCCATGGACCCCTAAGAAAAAAGGATTCGGCGTAAAACCGAATCCTTTTTCACTTTTAAAGAGAAGCGAAGCTTTCTCCTCAAATACGTCTCCGATAGATACTTCGTTCAGCGTCTAGAAAGACTTCACGTTTACGAACGCGCTTTCAGTCAAGCGGCCGTTCACTTGCAGGGTCACGATGTAACGGCCCTTGGCCAAGGACGCAAGATCCAGGGTCTTGTTATAAACACCTGCTGCAAGTTCCCCAAGGGTCTGTGAATAGACGGAACGTCCACGGACGTCCATGAGGCGGATTACCACCTCACCTTCCTGAGCTGTACGGAACTGAACGTTGGCGACGCCACCTGCAGTAGAAACCTTCAGACCGGACTTTCCAGAAACCACGGTAGAGGCAACGAACAGCGGGCCTTCGCCAGGAATTTCATATTCCGTATTCATCGGCTTAGCCTTCTTGAAGTAAGGATAGGACATGCCTTCGTCGATAGTCCACACGTTTTCAAAGTCCCAGCCCACATAGTTTGCTTTCGTCACCATCTGGACCGTAGTGCGGGCGGAATCACCGGTAACCTCACCGGACTTTTCAACATCGTAGTAGTTATTCTGCCTCGTTCCTGATCCATAGGCAATGCCACCTACATTTTTCACGCCCTTCAGCTCGTTGGCGGAATAAGACCTTTTGATGGTTCCACCGTCTATACCGCCCGCAATGCCGGAAACATAGCTATCACCTTCAACTTTACCAACGGAATAAGCGTTGGTCAACGAGGTTTCCAGAAGGCCAACAACACCGCCCACATAGTCATCCCCAGAAACATTACCTGTGCTGGCGAGCTTGTTGTACAGGCTTTCACCAGTAGTTCCCTGTACACGACCTATAAGTCCGCCCACACGATCCTCCCCAACAACAGTACCATTATAGGAAATCACATCTTCAACATTTGCCCAAGAAGCGCGCCCCGCAAGCACACCGACATCATTACCACCCTTTACGGTTGCGTTTTCAAAAACAAGATTTTTCACGGAACAAACACCAAGTCCAGCAAACAGGCCTACACCGTTGGCTTCCGGCTGGTTAATGGTCAAGTTCTTGATCGTATGCCCCTGGCCATCCAGTTCCCCAGCAAAGAAAGCCCCATCAGATCTTTTAATAGGCTTAAAGTCAACGCCCTCAAAGTCAAGATCCGCAGTCAAGAAATAGAGGCCTCCATTGGGATGATACATATCCTGACCAATCTTCTGAAGTTCTTCTACAGAGGAAACTTCAAATATGTTGGATGCCGCCATATGGCTAAATCCACCCCAGAGGGTATATCCTGGTCGCCTGCAAGAACAGTCAGTTTGTCGAAATTGACATTAACCAACTTCGCGTAATCCAAGGACTTGATAAAACCGACGCCGTTCTGCCCTTGGGTCTGGATCTTCAGATTTTTAATAGTATGGTTTCTGCCATCAAAGGAGCCACTGAAATTCGTTTTTTCCGCAGCATCCTCCAAAGTACCGATGGGCGTAAACAGAGATGCAGAAGCATCGATGTCTGCCACCAGTACATAATGATTACTATAAAGATAAGATCCCGAGCCAATGGCCTTCAGGTCATCGTAATCTTCAATCTGCCAGGGATTCGATTCCGTACCCGCGCCCTTCAAGGTTCCGTTTGCGGCAAATGCAACCATGGGCAACAGAGACAATACGCTTAAAAGCTTCCTCACATAAACCTCCTTTATACCCCGCAAATATAACAAACACGCATTTTTTTTGAAATAACCCATTTTGATTATGCCTTATCCAACATATAAAAAGTCCCGGTTCCAAAGAACCGGGACTTCACTCATTTGATTGGAAATTCAGGAGGGTTTATGCCACGCTGTACAGAATAATCGCTAGCACCTGGCCACTGAGGATTCGGAGTAGCATGGTCAAGGGATAGACGGATGCGTAGCCCACGTTCACAGCTTCGCTGTTGGAAAGGCCGTTAGCAAATGCCAGGGCGGGAGGGTCCGTCATGGAACCGGCGATAGCACCGCAGAGGCTCAGGTAGTTGACCTTGAAGACCAGCTTACCGACGATACCAGCAATCATCAGCGGGATGAAGGTAATCATGGCGGCGAGGCCCATGTAGTAGAATCCGTCACCGTTCAGAAGAACATCGAAGAACTTGATGCCAGCATTAAGACCCACGCAAGTGAGGAACAGGGTGATACCCAATTCACGAAGCATTAGGTTTGCACTTGCAGCCATGAAGAAGTTCAACGGGCCGATCTTACGAGCGCGGGACAAGACGATGGCAATAACCAGAGGGCCACCAGCAAGACCCAGCTTCAGCGGGGTGGGCATGCCAGGAATTGCGATAGGGATAGAACCGACGATGATCCCCAGGAAGATGCCTACGAATGCAGGAATGATTTCCGGATGTTCCAGCGCCTTCAGGGAGTCGCCCAAGTACTTGCCGGCAGCGTCGATGCTTTCCTTCGTTCCCACCACCAGGATCTTGTCTGCAAATTTCAGACGGAGGTCCAGGCTACCCGTGAATTTAAATTCGCCACGAACCACACGGCTGGCGGTTACACCAAAGCGTTCCAGGGCAAGTTCGCCCAAGGTCTTTCCCAGCACTTTCTTGTTGGTCACCAGGATACTGCGGGTTTCAAGTTTGGAGTCCGTTTCCGTAATGGGTTTCGCCAGACGGCTACCAATGATTTTTTCCATCTGGGCAACAGCTTCCGGGAAGCCCACAATATGGAGGCAATCCCCTTCCTGCAGCACCACCTTGCCGTCAGGCATGGAAACGTTACCGTCACGAAGGAGGCGGGTAATGACCACACCGCTGGAGCGGATGTCCGGAATTTCCTTGATCATGCAGCCAAACAGGTTCTTGTTATCCAGAGAGAGACTGCAGGAAACAATGTCCTTGCGGGTAGCTGCAATTTCGGCAGCGTAATCGTCGGCAGACTTCTGAGGATTCTGTCTGAAGAAAACTCGTATGAGGATCATCACCAGAATGATGCCGATGACGCCAAACGGATATGCAACAGCGTACCCGATACCCGTGAGGGATGTGTCTGCTCCGGCCGCGACAAAGGCTGAATTTGCGGCACCAAGAGAAGGCGTATTTGTGACAGCGCCACAAAGCATCCCTATAAGCACGGGTACGTTGTTATGCATATCCGTAAAGAAGTAAAGACAGAGAGTAACAATCACACCCATAAGCACAATACTTACAGCAAGAATGTTCAACACCAGGCCGTGACGGCGAATGGAGTCGATGAAGCCCGGGCCCACCTGCATACCGATGGTATACACAAAGAGGATCAGGCCAAATTCCTGCATGAAGTGCAGAACGTTGGGTTCTATGCGAAGGCCCAGATGGCCCATCAAAATACCTACAAAGAGAGCACCTGCTCCCCCAAGGCTAATACCTTTGACCTTGATTTTACCCACCATAAGGCCAAGGGCTGCGGTGAAGGAAAGCACAACAACTTGCTGAGCGACTGATGTTCCGGTAAAGAGATTAACGAGCCAATCCATATTGCAAATTATGAGTTATGAGTGATGAGTTACGAATTATAATTCATAATTTATAATTATTTCTTGATGCAGCGTACAGAGTAGGCAATGCTCTTGCTGAAGTTATCGTAAGCAACGCCATCGTCAGTCACGCGGACAATAGTAGCGCGGGCATCATCATAGGAATCTGCAGTCCAGAAGCTTGCGCTTACGCCTTCATCAGCGAACTTACCGTTACTTGCATAGCGGTAGCCTGCCTTCAGCACATTGAGAGCCTTCATGTCGACAGCTTCAAAATCAGCCTTGGAAGGAAGAGCCCAGCCATCGGGGCAGATGGTGTTTGCAGATTCATAAGGATAGAGACGGCCATACTTTTCGCAGTTGTCGTGATTGCTTGCATAGCAGAAGCTGGAGTCAGAATCGAAGCGGGCCAAGTTTTCAGCCATCCAAACCTTGCCACCGGTCTTTACAGTCTTATAAGTCTTTTCCTGGCAAGAGAGGGTATTTGCAGTTTCGTCATAAGAACAGGAATTAGCCTTATCGCATGCAGTGAAAGTAAGAGTTGCAAAAGCAACGAGGGCCATGGTAGCAATGAACTTGAGCTTCATAATTCAATCTCCTTAAAGTGGGATTTTTTGTTTTAAAATTTTAAGAGCTCTTTTTACGCAGCCAAATGTAGATGGATTCATCACTTTTGACTAATATTTTTTCAGTATTGAATTCATAATCACAAGTGATTAGTACAAAAAACTTTCATCACGTCAAATTATCATGTCATAATCAAATATTATGAATCAGAAGTCTAGAAACCTAGACTGGATTTGCTTATATTTACAGGCAATGGAACTGACTCAGCTTAAATACTTTCTGGAAGTGGCGCGTACAGAGCATGTAACTCAGAGCGCCAAGAATCTCTGTATCGTGCAGCCCGCCCTCACCCAGGCAATCCACAAGCTGGAAGACGAACTGGGCGTAGCCCTATTCAAGACCGCCGGCCGCAACATCAAGCTTACTGAAAGCGGAAAGTTTTTCTACGATAAGCTGCAACCTCTTTACGAAAGTATGATGGCCCTGCCCGATCAGTTGCGAGCCACTGCCGACCAGCAGAACAACAATGTGAAGCTGAACGTTCTGGCAGCCTCCACCCTCATTACCCATGCGGTTATTGAATACAAGCAGGACAATTCCGAAATGAACGTGGACTTGGTCCAGAACGAAGAGACCAACGTCTTTGACATTTGCGTAAGAACCTATTCCACCTATAGGCCGGAACTGGACAACACCAACAGCGACGAAACGTTCATCTATAGCGAAAAGATTTATCTGGCAGTTCCCAACACTGCCCAGTACAAGAAGACGGAATCCATCTCCCTCTTCGACCTGAAGGACGAAAAATTCATCAAGCTTTACGGTTCCAAGCAGTATCGCAAGATCTGTAACGAATTGTGCAACCGCATCGGTTTCCATCCCAACGTCACTTTTGAAAGCGATAACGCAGCCGCCATCAAAGAAGCCGTTGCCGCAGGCATCGGCGTCAGCTTCTGGCCGGAACTTTCCTGGGGTAAGATGGACCACAAGAAGATTAAACTTCTTGAAATCACCAACACGGAATTCAAACGCGATCTGGTGATTTCCTTACGTCGCAACAAGCAGGACAATTCCAAGACGGAACAGTTCTACAACTTCCTGACCAAGTACATTCACCAGAAGTCCAGAAAGCACGGCTAACACTCCTTAATTGAAGGAGATATGGGCACCAATCCGGTGGCCCGTCTCAAAGCCAAAGAGGGTTCCCGTGTGGATTTCATAATCCATACCCACCCCAAAGGGAACCTTCATAAAATCAAAATACCGCCTGACGGACAATTTCATCTTAAAGCCTTGATAGATGTCATCCATCTTCTGATAGGCTTTTTTCATATTGAGGTTTTTCGATTCCTCAATACGTGCCTGGAAAAGCGCCACGCCCGAGAAAGCCCAAAGGGGTGATTCACCCGGTTCGTCAAAGGGACGCCAAGCTACACTTGCTTTCAGCCCCAGTTCGTCACCAGGCTTGTAGTTCTTATCTTCTAGGAAGGTGTTATAGCGGAACGAGGCGCCCAGTTCCAGATTCTTTGCCAACCGCAACACGCCATAGGGCTCCACATTCAACCGATGGAAACGATTCTTTCGAGAGCCATCCCTCGGAGGAAAACGCCAGTTCACATCCACACCGAAATTGCGGTAAACCGTCGTCTCGAAACCTAGATAAGTCTCGTTAAGCCCGCTTACATGAAGATTGGCATAATTATGGATATAGCCCTCGGTGGAATACTCGTAGCTGTAGCTGAGCATGCGGTAGGCACCATCCAGATAAATCCCGAAACAATCACAAGGGGCGTATTCCGCAGAAAGAGACAAATCCCCGCTATACACGTCCTCATCCAGCTCCGCCTCGAAGGCGTATTCCACAAAGGTGCGGGGAGCGGCAACGGGACGCAAGGATTCCACAGCCCCTCCACTGCCCAGCCCTAAAAAGCAGGCGCAAAGCAAAACCAAAATGTTGCGGAAGGATTTATTCATGATGCGTTAAATATAGTTAGCGGCCGGACCAATGCGTATAAATTATTTATTTTAGAGAGGGTTATGAGGTTTCCATTGGACATTCTAAAAAATACAGGCAAGGAGATCCTGCGGCATATAAGTACCGCAGGTCTTGGGCTGCTTGCAGCCGCTTTCCTGTCAGGATGTTTCTGGGACGAAACTGATCCCGTCCTGTTGGACGCTAACGGCAAGGAATACCTTCCCCTAGACGATTCGGAATACCCATACGCAGGCCTCCCCCGCGTCGTTATTGAAACCAAGGACTACGCCCAGATTCGAGATGTCACTACGGAACACAAGGCCAAGCTGCAAATTTATGGAGCCGATGGTCCCCAGGATTCAGTATTGGAATTAACAGTTCGCGGCCGCGGAAACTCCAGCGCCAAAATGCCTAAATACGGATTGAAGTTGGAATTCAATGAAAAGCAATCCATGTTCGGAATGCCCCAAAATCGAGATTGGGCGCTGATCGCCAACTACGGTGACAAGACATACATTCGCAACCACATGATCTTTAGGCTTTCGGAATGGCTAGAAGCCAGCTACACCCCTAGGGATCAATTCGTGGAACTCTTCCTCAACCGCAAATACATGGGGCTCTATCAATTCACGGAAACCGTGAAGGTGGCCAAAAATCGCGTAAACATTCCCAAGAACGAATATTCCTTCCTATTCGAAAAGGAAGACTCAAAAAAATTGGATACTCCTTACGTCTCCACCAAGCAGGATCGAAGTTTCCACATCAAAAGTCCAAAGAATCTTACGAAAGAATCCGCCGAACTTCTTAGAGAAAAACTGATTTATTTCGAGTATTATTTATCTCAAATCACCTACAACGCCCAAAACCAAATGGACGATTGGATCGACCTGGAATCTTACGTTCTGCAATATTGGCTGCAGGAATATTCTAAAAACGAAGATGGCAATTTTTCCCGAAGCATTTTCATGACCTGGGAAAAGGATCAGCCCATTCATTTCGGTCCTATCTGGGACCTGGATCTCGGCTTCGGAAATCAGTCCTATCCCAAAAATCGCGGTGCCGATGGATGGTACATCCGCAATGGACACTGGCATCGAGACATCTTCAAGGATCGTGACGTCAGAAATAAGGCCGCCAGTTTTTGGGCGGAACACCGAGAGCAGTTCCGCGCCCTCATCGACAGCATTCCTCTATACGTAAGCGAGATCCGAGACGCTATCGACAACGAATACAAGCGCTGGCCCATTATCACGAATACGGAGAACTGGGCATTAAAAAAGCCCTACGACTCTTATGAGGAAGCCGTAGAGAACTTAAAGGACTGGACCTTAAAGCGATTCCAGTGGATCGAGGACAATCTTTAAATTCGCTGAGTTGCTCCGAAGCGTCTATCCCTTGGTATGGATAGCGGCGGCGAATTCAGACAGAAGCTTCGGGTCCTGAACCTTTTCCCACAGGGTGCCGGTCACAATGATATTTGCGCCAGCAGCTACACGAACCGCAGCAGTCTGAGGGTCCTTAATGCCACCACCGGTAATGATGGTCATTTCGGTAGCCTTACGAGTATAGGCAATGTGTTCCACAGGAACCGGTTCTTCGGCACCACTGCCCGCTTCCAAATACACATAGCGCATACCCATCAACTCTGCAGCGATAGAGTTCACCATGCTGAGCTTGGGCTTGTTGGCAGGAACCGGCATGGTGTTGCTAATGTATTCCACCGTAGTACGTTTACCGCTGTTAATCAGCTGGTAAGCCGTAGGAATAGCTTCCATGTTCAAGGCACGGACCAGGGCGCCACCGCGAACCTGTTCGTCGATCAGGTAGTTGGGATTGCGACCGCTGACCAAAGTCATGAACAGCATGGCATCAAAGCCCGGCACCACCTGAGAGGCGCCACCAGGGAACAGAACAACGGGAAGATCCACGTTTGCCTTAAGAGCGGCAACAGCCTTGGGCAGAGTAAAGTTACCCAGATAGGAACCGCCCACCAGGAGCAAGTCCGCGCCGTTTTCGGCAGCCATGGCACCAGCCTTCACGAAGGCGGCTTCATCAGAAGTGTCCGGATCCAAGAGCACTGCGAACAGGGCGCCGCGCTTTTCGATTTCTGCATTCAGACGAGCTTCAGTCTTTCCGATTTTCATAATATGCCTTAAAAGCTAAAATTATGGGTTCAATATAGCACTTTTCGTTCAAGATTCTATTATGTTTGTCTTTGAATTATGGAACTTTTCACGAAAATAGACATTCCCCAGGCCGATTTCAGAATCGACTACAAGTCCAACCTGGTATTCATCGGTTCCTGCTTTGCAGAAAACATCTCCAGGCGTTTCGCGGACAGAAAGTTTCATGTCCTGGCAAATCCCCTAGGCGTCGTCTACAACCCACTTTCCATTGAAAACCAGATTGCAAAAATCGTAGGTTCCCCGGAGTTTGGAGATGGTTGCGCCGATAATTGGAGTCGTTGGGATTACCAGGGATCCTATCCCAGCGAGGAGCTCCGTCAGGTAATAAAAAACACTCGTGACAGTTTAGCCAAGGCCGACGTGGTGTTCATTACTTTAGGCACCGCATTCGTGTACTTCTTGAAGGAAACGGGTAAAGCCGTGGCCAACTGCCATAAGGAACCCGCTAATTTATTCGAAAGAAGACTGATTGCAGTTGAGGAAGCTGCAGAAGCGATAAGGAACATTTGCCACTGGATTCTTCGCTCCGCTCAGAATGACGAAAGAGTGGCTCAGAATGACAACGGGACGACTCCGAAGGATGTCAAAATTGTCTTCACAGTTTCACCGTTACGTCATTTGAACGATGGCGCCCACGGGAACAATCTTTCCAAAGCAACGCTGCACTTGGCCATCGAAAAGGTTTTGCAGGAGTTCGCCGATACCGCTGGAGCAAATAGTTCCGCAGTGTCCTACTTCCCTAGCTACGAAATCGTCATGGACGAGCTGCGGGATTACCGTTTCTACGCAGAAGATATGAGTCACTTAACTGCCACCGCCGAGGAATACATCTTCGAACGCATGCGCGATACCTATTGCAATGAAAAGACTATCGCCGACATGAAGCAGGTGGAAAAATTCATGAAGACAGTGAACCACAGAATCGTGGACACATCTTCACCCAAGGCTGCAGAATTGACACAACTGATTGCAGAAAAAGCAGAGCAATTAGAAAAGCAAATTCTCGGATTAATACTTCGCTAAAAAACACAAAAAGACTCCGTTCTTCACGGAGTCTTTTCGCTAGACCCTTCGACTACGCTCAGGGTGACATTTGGGAGAGGCGCGCGGCCTCCTCCTGATTAGCCCAACTTAGCTCTAATCCAGTTGTTGGCATCCTTGATAGCTGCGGAAATCTTTTCAGGTTCGCGGGTACCAGCCTGAGCGCGGTCCGGACGGCCACCGCCCTTACCGTTACATGCTGCAGCAAGGTCACGAACCATGTCGCCAGCCTTGATGCCCTTAGCCTGAACGTCCTTGCCCACGATCACAGCGATGGAGCCAGCGCCGTTAACCTTGTTAGCAATGACAGCCACAGCGCCCTTGTCCAGCTTGTTCTGGATACCGTCCAAGAGTTCCTTGTACTTGTCTTCCGGCATGTCGAATTCGCGAACGTAGAGCATCACGCCCATCACGTCCAGAGCGCCGTTCAGAACATCGCCAGCGATCATGGTTGCCAGTTCCAGCTTCACGGACTGCAGAGTCTTTTCCAGAGACTGAGTCTTTTCGAAAGCCTGCTGGATACGTTCCAGAACTTCGGCATCCTTACAACGGAGGCGATCGCGGAGAGCGTTCACAATCTGAGCGCCAGCGCGGAGCATGGTCATGGCACCGCGGCCAGAAACAGCTTCGATACGGCGAACACCAGCAGAAACGCTGGATTCAGAAATAATCTTCACCATGCCGATGTTACCGGAGTTCACCACATGCAAGCCACCGCAAAGTTCCTTGGAGAATTCTTCGCCGTTTGCACCCATCTTCACGACGCGTACGGTATCGCCGTACTTTTCGCCGAAGAGAGCCATAGCACCAGAAGCCTTAGCTTCGTCCACGCCCATGACGTCGGTGTGAACCGGCAGACATTCCATGATCTTTGCGTTCACGATGTCTTCGACCTTCTGAATTTCTTCGGCAGTCATACCGTTGAAGTGAGTGAAGTCAAAGCGGAGAACTTCCGGAGAAACGTAGCTACCCTGCTGCTGAACGTGAGTGCCAAGTACTTCGCGGAGAGCGGCCTGGAGCAAGTGAGTTGCGGAGTGGTTGCGACGGATGTCAGAACGGCGTTCGTCATCAACGGTTGCCATGAAGACGCCGCCCATGGTTTCTTCGTTAGCTTCGCCCTTCACCACCTTGGCGCGACAGAGAGCGGTGTCGTTCACCTTGACGGTGTCGAACACAGCAAGTTCAAGATCCTTGGAAACAAGAGTACCCTTATCGCCAACCTGGCCGCCCATTTCTGCATAGAACGGAGAGGTTTCCAGAGCGATGGAGAGAACGCCCTTGTCTTCGCGATAGCGAACAACCTTAGTTTCGCAAGCGGACAGTTCGTAACCCACGAAGTTGGTGGAAGCTTCAGAGTACTGGGTCCAGCCTTCGGTACCCATGGTGTTGATGCCCTGCTTCATATTGGCGCGAGCACGTTCCTTCTGTTCTTCCATGCACTTTTCAAAGCCAGCTTCATCGATGGTGAGGCCCTTTTCTTCGGCCAGGATGCCAGTGAGGTCCGGCGGGAAGCCATAGGTATCGTACAGCACAAAGACCTTGTCACCGGGAACGACCTTAGCAGAACCCATTTCAGCAACGATGTTTTCAAAACGTTCGAGACCTGCATCCAAAGTCTTGATAAAGCGATCTTCTTCGCTCTTGATCACTTCGGTAACGAAAGCCTGACGCTGACGGATTTCGGGGAATGCATCACCCATGGTGTCAGCAAGAACCTGAACCAGCTTGTAAATGAAAGCGTCCTTCTGGCCAAGCAGGCGAGCAAAGCGGCTTGCACGGCGAAGGATACGACGGAGCACGTAACCGCGGCCTTCGTTAGAGGGCAGAGCGCCATCGGCAATAGCGAAGGACACTGCACGGATGTGGTCGGCAATCACGCGGTGGGGGGTGCCGTTCACGTCGTCGGTGTAAGGTACGCCGGAGAGTTCGGCAACCTTGGAGATAATCGGGGTGAACACGTCGGTATCGTAGTTGCTCTTCTTGCCCTGAAGAATAGCGCAGATACGTTCAAAGCCCATGCCGGTATCAACGTTCTTGGCCTTCAGCGGAATGAGAGAGCCATCGCTGATACGTTCGTACTGCATGAACACATTGTTCCAGATTTCGATGTAACGGTCGTTTTCACCGTTCACGCCCAGGATCGGGTCCTTGAAGGTTTCCATCTGGGTAGCAAGGTCACCACGGTCGTAGTGGATTTCGGAGCAGGGGCCGCAAGGACCGGTGTCGCCCATTTCCCAGAAGTTGGAGTGAGCGTCGAAACGCATGATGCGGTCATCGGGGAGACCGGAAACGTCCTTCCAGATCTGCCATGCTTCGTCATCATCTTCGTAAACGGTTGCAAAGAGACGTTCCTTGGGGAGCTTCCAAACTTCAGTCAGGAGTTCCCATGCCCAGCTAATTGCTTCTTTCTTGTAGTAGTCACCGAAAGACCAGTTACCCAGCATTTCGAAGAAAGTGTGGTGGTAGTTGTCGCGACCCACAACGTCAAGGTCGTTATGCTTACCAGAAACACGGAGGCACTTCTGGCTATTGCAAGCACGCTTCCAACCCTTGGGATTGTCACCCAGGAAGATGGCCTTGAACTGGTTCATACCAGCGTTAGTGAACATCAAAGTCGGGTCATCGTGGGGAACCACGGGAGAACTGCGGACGAACAAGTGTTCCTTGCTCTCGAAGAACTTGATGAAGGATTCGCGCACCTGCGCAGAAGTCATAGTAGGCATAATGTGTCCCTTTATAATTATACAGGCGCAAATTTAGAAAAATCAGGAGTTTTTTCTACCAAACCGTCTTTGGAATACTAGCGTACACAGGCCTAACGAGTCTTTTTCCACTTTACGCACTATTTTATTATAATAACCTTACATATTTTTCTATTTTGTTCCTTTGTATGGAAGAGCAAAAAGAGTATAAAACCCTATATCACATCGTATATCTAATCATCAGTACATTAATGAGCATTTTGCTCGCCACGGTCGCCACTCTCCTAAACTGGGGCGAATGGATTGTGTACGTCATCGCGGCCATGATCGTTTTTTCGTGGTACCTCCACATTTCCAGGGTGGTATCCAACCAGACTCGAATGGCAATTTATACGCTAGAAGTGGCAGGACTAATGCTCTACTACGGATCCGACCCCGTTAGCGTAGCAGACCTCCCCCTAGTAGTCATCATTTTCATTTTTCTTTCTGCAATCAACAACGCAAAAACGCCCGTGTTGATTCTCGCCCTGATTTTTCCCGTCGAACTTGCATACCTCATTATAACAGGCCGATTTGAAGCAAAGCCCGACACCACCATGGCCATGCGACTAGTTCTAGGAGCACTTTCCATCTTTAGTGCAACGGCCATCGCCCTATTCCATCAGAAATTCCAGCAGGTAGAACGAGATTCCCGACTGAACTTGGAAAAGCAAGCCATTACCGCCCGTGAAGACAATAAAATCTTCATGGAAAACATCTCCCATGAATTAAGAACGCCCATCAACGCCGTCAACGGAATGAGCCAAGTGATTTTGAAAAAGGACCTGGACGAGGAACTTTTCAATAGCATGGATTCCATCTACAAGGCAGGGCGTAGGCTTTCCGACGACATCAGCAACATTCTGGACTATTCAGAAATTCTTACCAACAAGTTGCAGCTTTCGGAAAACGATTACGAAATCATGTCTGTAGTCAACGACATTTCCACAGGATTCATCTGGTACGATGAATACGACCAGCTGGAGCTCGCCATTGACGTTAAGCAGGATGTTCCCGCCATCCTTCATGGCGATGAAGGAAAGATCAGACGCATCCTCACCCTCCTTCTGGATTACTCCATGAAGGATACCACCAAAGGCGGACTTTACCTGGGAGTATCCTCCAGCCCCCATGATTACGGTTGCAACCTGAATATCGACATTCTTAACGTCGGCAAGAGTTTGACCAAGGACGAGATTGCTGACATCTACGCCAGTTTCAATACTTCCAAAAACATGGTCAAGGGAAAGAACGGTTTGGAGCTGGGTCTTGTGGTCGTCCACGGAATCGTGGCAAAGATGGGCGGTTTCATCAAGATTGACAGCCCCGACAACGCAACGAGCCGCATTCACGTTTCATTCCCCCAGAAGGTGGTTAGCCCCCGTCCCACGTTGGTCCTGAAGGATGCCGAAAAATACAAGGTGGCTTGCTATTTCAACCAGGACAAGTACGTCTACCCGCAAATCAACGAAATCTACAAGCGCATTATCGAGAACTTCAAGAGTATTGTGGGAATCGAAATTTACGTAGCAGATTCACTCAGTCGCCTAAAGAACATCATTTCTTCCAGAAGTATCACCCACATCTTCGTGGCTGAATGGGAATACAAGATGGATCCGAAATACTTCGAAACCTTGAGCGAGACATACCATACCAGCATCTTCGCAGGAAAGAGTTTCCAGCTACCGAACCATAGCAATATCAACATCTTCAGAAAGCCCATCTACACCCTTTCCATCTTGAACAATCTTCAAGCACTTACCCCGGGTCAGAAGGATTTCCAGCATTCTGATGAATTTGAAAACGCCCAGTTTAACGGAATGAAAGCTCTGGTGGTTGACGACGACGCACTGAACCTCCGTGTTGCTCGCGAAATTCTCCAACAGTTGGGAATGAACGTACAGACGGCATCCAGCGGGGAAGACGCCATCGAACGCTGCAACTTCGAGGAATTTGACATCATCTTTATGGACTACATGATGCGCGGTATGAACGGCATCGAGTGCATGAAGAAAATTCACGAAATCAGGAGCGCCCGCTACAAGGCAATTCCAATCATCGCACTTACTGCAAACGCAGTAAGTGGCGCTCGCCACATGTTCCTGAGCGAAGGCTTTGACGAATTTATTTCCAAGCCCATTGAAGTTTCACGAATGGCTCGCGTCATCAAGAAGTTCTATAGGGAGGCGTAATGAGTCTGCATAAACTTGTACAGATTTCTACGGAAAGCCTTGCCGACTTAAACTCCCAGCTGGCAGCAGATTTCAACGTCGCCGTCATGCCCTTCTACGTCAAGACCAACGAAGGCCAATTCATCGATGGCGTAGACATTGACCAGCGGGACTTGCTGATCTATATGGCTAAGGAAGGTGCCTCCGCCGTTTCGGAACCTGCATCCGTAGCAGAATACAAAGCCTATTTTGAAAACCAGCTTAAACAAGCGGACTACGTCATTCATTTCTGTATGGGACGTAACGCTAGCCGCGGTTACGAAAACGCAACCGCCGCCGCAAAGGACCTTCGAAACGTCACCATCATGGACACCCCGCTGGTTTCCTGCGGAATTGGCATTCTCGCCATAGAAGCTTCCCGTATGGCAATGGCCGGAGCTACCGCAGACGAAATCATCAAGCAAGTTCCAAAAATCACAAGACGCATTTCCTCCAGCTTTATCGTCAAGGAAACGGATTCCCTCACCAAGCGCGGAAACATCAAGCCTTGGGTCAAAACTATCTGCGACCGTTTCCTACTTCACCCTTGTCTAGAACCTAGAGGGACAAAGCTGAATGCCCGCGATGCCTTCATCGGCAAATGGGACAAGGTTGCCAAAAAGTACATCGCACAGTGTCTGCGACTACCTTATCTAATCGACAAGGAAGTGCTATTTATCGCGCACATCGGTCTTAACGCAACCGAATTAAAGGAACTGACCGACGAAATCGAAAAGCACTGTCATTTCGAGAAAATCATTATCCAGGAGGCCTCCGCCACCATTTCCGTCCACGGCGGTGCAGGATGCTTCGGTCTGATGTTCAAGCGACGCAAGCACGAAAGCAGTTCCAGTTCGTCCAAGAAATGCACAGTTGCAAGTAGAGTCAAGAACGTAATCAACGCGGTAACCAACACCATTCTAAAAGAAGAATACAGCATCAATCAGAAAATTCTGCATTTGATGATTATCGCAGTCTTTTTCACAGGCTTTATTTCGACCATTATCACTTTCGCGAATGGCGAAAAACTTTCAGCGCTAGTCACCATCTTCAGCGTATTCTTCGTTTTAATCGCACTCTACGCCTCCGTAGTCAAGAGTAACACCAGAGCGGCAGCGATTCTCATCTGTGTTGTCATCAACATGATCACATTCCCCATCGCCTTCTTCTCCTCTGGCGGTTTTGACTCCGGCATGCCCACATGGCTCGCTCTAGGCCTAGTGTGTTCCTGGTTCCTCTTCAAGGGCAAAGAATGTGTAGCCATGATTGCATTGAACATTGCCGTAGTCGTCACCACATTGACCATAGCCTATATCCATCCGGAATTTGTGAAGGTCGTTTCCAATAGATACACTTTCCTAGACACATTACAGACAATCGTTTGTGTATCCGTCATCCTAGGCGCCACCTTTAAGTTCCAGAACCACATTTACGAAAAGCAGCGCAAGCAATATCTAGAACGTGACAAGGAACTACAGGCAGCCAACAAGGCAAAGAGCCAGTTCCTTGCCAATATGAGCCACGAGATCCGCACGCCCATCAACGGCATTATCGGCATGGACGCTATGCTCATGAAGGAATGCGGCGAAGACCTGACTACTCTAGAATACGCACGTAATATCCAGAGTGCAAGTAATTCCCTGCTATCCATCGTGAATGACATCCTGGACATTTCCAAAATCGAATCCGGGAAGCTGGACCTTGTCCCCGTCAACTACAAGGTATTCAACCTGATCAACGACGCCTACAACTTGACAGCTCAGCGCGCCTTCAGCAAGGGACTTAACTTCATTCTGGACATCAATGAGGCTCTTCCCACGGAACTGAACGGCGATGAAGTTCGCATCCGTCAAATTATTAACAACCTGCTGTCCAATGCCATTAAGTACACTGAACGAGGCAACGTTCAGCTCAGTGTTTATCATCGACCTCTCAATGATGCCCAGGTAACCCTCTGTATTGAAGTTTCCGATACCGGCATAGGAATCAAGAAAGAAAACTTGAATCAAATTTTTGACAGTTTCACCCGTCTGGATGAGAAACGCAATCGCAATATCGAAGGAACCGGTCTTGGACTGAACCTTACCAACAATTTGGTTCATATGATGAACGGTGAAATATCCGTAGACAGCGTATACAATGAGGGATCCACCTTCAAGGTGCGCATTCCCCAGCGCATCAAGAATCGTGAACTGTTGGGCGATTTCGAAGAATTGCAGAGACAAATGCTCAACCAGAAGCAAGTTCAGGAAACCGCCGTGGCAATGCCCAATGCACGAGCTCTCGTGGTAGATGACGTTCACATGAATTTGCTGGTGGCCAAGGGATTCCTGAAGCAGACCCAAATGACCGTGGATACCGCACTTTCCGGCCAGGAAGCATTAAAGCTCATGGACGAACACAAGTACGACATTATCTTCCTGGATCACATGATGCCCGTTATGGACGGCATTGAAGTGTTCCGTACGGTCAGGGGAAAAACAAACTGCATCAACGTCACAACCCCGATTGTCATTCTGACTGCAAATGCAGTCCTTGGAGAAAAAGAAGAATACCTGCGAGTGGGATTTGACGATTACCTGTCCAAGCCTATTCAGGAAAAGGAATTGTTCCGCGTCCTCAAGCAATTCGTAAAAACACCCGAAGCCAAGGAAGCGGCCCCCGCAAAAAGTTCACAGCCTGTAAACGAAACCAAGGTTAAGAAAAATTCTGGACTAGACAGCATTACGGGTCTAGATACAAAGGCTGGGCTTTCTCTGGCCATGAACGACATGGATTTCTACAAGGAACTGCTCCAGGAATACATCGAAGGAAACAAGCTCCAGTCTATGGATGAATTCTTCAAGGCAGCCGACTGGAAGAATTACCAGATTAACGCCCACTCCCTGAAGAGCACCTCCATGAGCATCGGGGCAAAGACACTTTCCGAGCACGCCCGCCTAATGGAAGCCGCCTGCAAGTCAGGAGACACTTCCTACATCGAAAGCAATCACGACGCCCTCCAGAAGGAATACGCCGAACTGCTGAAAAAGCTAAAGGAAGCCCTCTCTTAAACATCTAGGCGCAAGCGCTTGCCTAACAAAAGTTAAAAGCCCCGGATTGCTCCGGGGCTTTTGGATGTTGTCTGTCAGGAGATCTTAGTTAGCAGCTTCCTTGAGTTCGCGGCTCAAGAGGAGCTTGCAGTAGCCATCAGCTACAACAACGTTTGCGGGACGGAGAGTGGTGTTTTCCATCTTCCAGTTACCAGTCTTCCAGTGAGTCTTATCCAGAGCGTCACCATCGAAGTCGTCCTGCCAATTCAGGACAAAGCCCTTAGTAGCCGGATCGTAGTCGTATACACGGACGTAGTCAATAAGCTGTTCCTTGGGGCCGTCAGCCAGTTCGCCACCGGTGAACTTGCCAACCCAACCAGTGCTAGCAGCAGACCAGAGGTTGAAACGGAGGGACTGTTCCATAGTCATGAAAGCAACCTGATCCTGTTCCGGGCCGTTCTTTTCGGTACGGGTCTGACCGATGTAGTCACGACGGATTTCCACGCTATCGATTTCCCAGGCGATGTATTCCGGAGTCCAGATCATGCCAAAGAGATGGAAGTTTTCAGTTGCGTTGTCGCCAAACTGATGGATGTATTCAGAAGTGATATTCTTATGCTTCTTAGTTTCATCATCCGGATAGCGGGTAATGATGTTGGACTGCCAGGAGCCAGGATTCTTACCCAGAACTTCGATATCGATTTCATTCCAAGGTTCGTCTTCCTCCATATAGGAGTTATCGTAGTACAGGAACATGGAGCTGACGGAACCAGAGATGGAAACCATCTTCATACGGGCTTCAAAGCGACCGTAAGTGAACTGGTCACGACCAGTCAGTTCTGCGCCATAGTAGTTATAGTCGCTCTTGTTGTCCACATGGACGGTATCGTTGTTAGGAAGCTTGGGAAGAGCAGAATCGTCAAAGATTTTGCTGGTGATCTTACCGTTGGCATCCACCGGAGCGTTGGGGTCAATAGCGATATTGGATGCGCTAGAAGCCGGGGCAACATCAGGATCTGCAGCAGCGGAAGAAGTGGGGCCCACAACCGGATTCTGGGTAGGATCAACAGTCGGATCCACCACAGAGGAAGAGGAAACACCAGCAGTCGGATCAACGATAGGATCCACTACAGCTGCGGAAGAACTTGTGGGATTTACAACCGGAGAAGCGGGAGAACTGCTGTCATCAGAGCAAGCGAACATGCTCATAGAAAGAGCTGCAGTAACGATGGGGAGAAGGATTTTAGTCTTCATATTGTACCTCTTGTTTTATGTCCATAATATACCCTAATTCAAAACCGCCTGCAAAACAAGCAACACGCATTTAGAATTTCACTGTATCAAATGTATTCTGAGCCAGCATAAAGAAAGGGCAGGCATAAAGCCTGTCCGTTCTTCAAATTAAGGAATGATTTGCGTAGGTTTGTTTTAACCCTTAACGCTATCAGACATAGAGAACATGGGCATGTACATTGCAATAAGCAAGCCACCCACAGCGCCACCCAGGAACACGATGATCATAGGTTCCATCATGCCCACAACGCCGTCCACAGCGGCATCCACTTCTTCATCATAGAAGTCCGCCAATTTCAACAGCATGCCGCCAAGGTTACCCGTCTTTTCACCCACACCCGTCATCTGGATCACCATAGGCGGAAACAAGTGACATTCTTCCATAGGTTCCGCAATGGATTTACCACCAGCAATACCAATGGAAATCTTACCGATAGCCTTTTCGATTACCTTGTTGGAGACGGTAGAGGCCACCACCTTCAAGGAGTCCATCACGGACACACCAGCATTCAGAAGAGTACCTAAAGTTCGAGCAAAACTTGCCGTTGCAGACTTCACCTGAAGGTCCCCAAGTTTCGGAACCTTTAGCATAAAGCCGTCCCACGCAAACTTGATGGATGGAACCCTCATGGCAAGCTTAAAGCCCACAATTGCAAGCACAACCATAATGCCGAGAATCATACCGTTATCGCGGATGAAGTCGGAAATATTCATCACCACCTGAGTCGGTGCAGGAAGTTCAGCGTCAAGAGCAGCGAACTGTTCTGCGAAGGTAGGCACCACAAAAGTCATCAAGGCGATCACCACCAACACACCCACGATAATCAACATCACAGGATAGGTCAGTGCTTTTTTCACCTTACGTTTCAGACGTTCGCCGTTTTCCAAGGTATCAGCAAGACGGGCAAGAATGCCATCCAGAATACCGCCCGCTTCACCTGCAGCCACCATGTTGGTATAAAGAGTATTGAACACCTTAGGATGCTGAGAAAGAGCATCGGCCAGGGAAGAACCGCCGTTAATGGACATGGTCACCTTATGAACCACTTCCCTAAGGTCAGGGTTTTCGCACTGGCTTTCCAGAATGTTCAAGCACTGCAACATGGGAAGACCTGCCGAACTCATGGAGGAGAACATACGGGTAAATCTGGAAATGTCAGCAGGCTTAATGCCACTACCAAACTTGATCTTGATTTCCGTAGGCTTTTTCTTCAAGCTTTCGATAATCAAGCGTCGACGCATCAAGAGGGCTTCAGCTTCGGCCTTATCCTTCGCTTCGATGACGCCATCGAACTTGTTGCCTTGGGCATTACTGGCTTTATAGAGAAATTCTGGCATGAGCTACTCCTACACCCCTTCCTTCTGCATCAGCTGTTCAAGCTGGTCAGGACTGGGGGAACGGGAAAGGGCTTCAAAACGGTCCACCTTGCGATTCTTCACCAGGTCGCAAAGGCACATGTTCATGGTGTTCATACCGAACTTCTGACCGATTTCAATCATGGATTCAATCTGATGAACCTTGTCATCACGAATCAAGGCTCGAATACCCGGAGTCACATTCATCACTTCGTATGCCATTACACGACCGCCGCCAATGCGGGGTACGAGAGTCTGACAGATTACGCCCTGAAGCACGAAGGAGAGCTGAGTACGAACAGTCTGCTGTTCACCCTTGGGGAATGCATCCACCACGCGGTTGATGGTCTGCACGCAGGAGTTGGTATGCAAGGTTGCAAAAGCCAAGTGGCCCGTTTCTGCAATGGTCAATGCAGCACGGATGGTTTCCAAGTCACGCATTTCGCCGATAAGCACCACGTCCGGGTCCTGACGAAGAGCCATCTTCAAGGCGTTGGCAAAGCTGTTGGTATCACTACCCACTTCACGCTGGTTGATCATGCAGTTCTGATGCTTGTGCAAGAATTCGATAGGATCTTCCACCGTCAGAATGTGGTCATGACGTTCCTTGTTAATCTTATCGATCATAGCAGCAAGCGTAGTGGACTTACCGGAACCGGTAGCACCAGTCACCAGCACCAAGCCGGAAGGACGGGTGGTAAATTCAGCCATGATCTTGGGAAGACCCAATTCCTTAAAGGTCTTAATGTCCAGCGGAATAATACGAAGGGCCAAAGCCACGCAACCACGCTGGAGGTAAGCGTTAGCACGGAAACGTGCCAAGTTTGCAATACCGAAAGAAAAGTCACATTCCTTGCTCTGTTCGAAGGACTTTTTCTGGCCTTCGTTCATCAAGCTATAGGTCATTCGCATGGTTTCGTCCGGCTTCAGCTTATTTTCACCAATAGGAGTAAGCTTACCGTGGAGACGAACTAAAGGAGGGGCGCCTGCAGTAATGTGCAAGTCAGAAGCGCCACGCTTCACCATTTCTGCGAGAAGATCTTGAATATTGTATGCCATATGGAAGAATATAACTTAAAAGCTGATTAAAAATTTCATAAATTCAGTCCAGATATGCGTTCTTTGGCCGTCAAAATACTCCTGATTGCAATACCAGTCCTGATACTGGGTTCTATGGCGTATCGGCAGCTGTCCCTAGACAACCAATTCCAGGAAATTTCTAGAAAAATCAACAATTTTACAGCAATTGACGTGGAAAATGGCAGAACGACCTTCCAGGAATTGAAGGGGAAAGCCACCTTTATCGTCCTGAGCGCCAGTTGGTGCCCCGCCTGCATGGCTGAAATTCCCATGTTAAAAAACATCCATAACGAATTCGCCAATCAGGGGCTCAATATTTTGATGATTAGCGAGGACGATAACGTCAAAATCGCAGCCAAATTCAAGAAGAAGCATCAACTTCCCTGGACAGTCCTTCACTGGAATTACGATTTGATGAATCTTTTAGGCAACCCCGGATTCATTCCAGTCTCGTATTTGGTAAACGACCAGGACAGCATCGTCCAAATCCACGCAGGCATCTTCAAGGAAGACGAAGTCCGCAAGGAAATCCAGAAACTTTTGAAATAGATTAAGCAATAGGGCTGGGGAAGAGGATCACATCCCCAATCTCAGGCTTGTTCATGGCCAGCATAAACAGGCGGTCCAGCCCCAGCGCCACCCCAGAACAAGACGGCATACCCGATTCCAGAGCCGCCAGGAAATGTTCATCGATGGGAGGCATGGGCTTCCCCATACTTTCACGAATTTTCTGATCGGCGTTAAAACGGCGGCGCTGTTCGGCGGCATCCGTCAGTTCCGTATAGCCATTGCAAAGTTCCACCTGATCTACAAAAAGTTCAAAGCGCTTCGCCCAGGTCAATCCATCGGCATCTACGTAAGTCTGGGCAAGGGCAGCCTGAGAAGGCGGGTAATCCAGAATGAATTCCGGACCGTTACTGGCGAGAGCGGGTTCAATTATGAAAACCATCAGATAGTCCCACCAGTCTTCACGACTCATGGAACCGCCCTCGGGAACAGGAATCTCACGACGGCGGCAAGCATCCGCAAAGAGGTTCAAATCTTCACAGAACGGATCCACTCCGGCGTAATTCCTGAAAGCATCGATCCAGCGGGTACGGCGAGCATTAATAGGCTTACCTAGAATTTCACTGACGAGAGCTTCTACTTCGTCCATCAGTTTTTCCTGAGGCCAACCCACACGATACCACTCCACCATACTGAATTCATTATTGTGGTGGCTACCGAATTCATCCTTACGGAAGGACTTTGTAATCTGAAAGATGTCCCCAAAGCCAGCAGACAGCAAGCGCTTCATATGAAACTCAGGACTCGTCATCATGAAGCGAGGAGGTTCACCTTCTACACCTACCTGAAAGTAGTCCAGCTGGGGATCCGTACCGCCTGCATTGGAAAGAGTGGGGGTTTCCACTTCCAGAGAATCGCGGGAAACGAAGAATTGACGGACCTTGTTCATCAAGGCCTGGCGTTTGATCCAGTTTTCGCGACTGCAGGTAGGTTTGAATCCAGCGTTCATGACATCCTCTAATTATTCAGCAGCAGATGCTTCAGCCGGGACTTCTGCAGCGTTAGCGGGAGCCACGGGAACTTCCACCGGGAAGCGTCCGTTAATTGCACAACGTACGGACATGTAGTAACCGTTATCCACAGGGATACGGGATACATCGCGGTCGGTAGCGAACATAGAACGTGCATAGCTGCGACCATCGTCAGCAGCATCTTCCATCCAGAAGTAAGCGCCTTCGCCTGCAGTGACGGAGAAGCCGTTCTTGTTGGTATGACCGCCAAACAGGGCGGTAAAGGCAAAGTCATCGGAACCGTTACTGCGGAGCTTTTCTGCAGCGGAGCTTGCGCCACCAGCCAGGTCTTCCAGAGCAGACCATTCTTCTTCCGTAGCCAAGTGAGTGCCTTCCGGACAGACGGTCAAGGCTGTAGCATGATTGTACTGACGGCCATAGGCCTTGCAGTTATCGTCTTCACGGTCGTAGCAGAGAGAACCATCTTCCACAGCATAGTTCAAGTTCTGGACAAACCACTTGAAGCCTTCAATATTTTTGACCTTGTACTTCTGCTTGTCGCGAGGATCCACGAAGGTTTCAAACACAGGGCAGCGAGTAGCAATTTCCTTAGCCGTCAGGATGGAATCCACCTGAGGTTGCCAGGAAGCACAGAAACGGAACAACTGACCGCCGGGAAGAGCGGAACCAGCGGCCTTGTGAGTTTCAGCCCAGCGATCAACGAAAGCCAGATTTACCACAGAAGTATCCGCAATCGTCAGAGGCTTTGCATATGTCTGAGCCAGCTTGGAGAACTTTTCTGCTACAGACATGGGAGCCTTCCAGTAACCATCAGCGATTTCCGCACGAAGCATTTCGAAAAGCGGAGACGGTTTGGAAATCGTGAGCGTTGTTTCGATGAACTGTTCCGGCTTGGAATCGCAGAGAGCCTTATGGGCAGCGTCTTCCAGAGAATCGGACTGAGTCTTGCACTGTTCAATGCAAGCGATGCGGTCCTTACCCTTCTTGGGGCAAGCCACCCAAGCGGTGGTATCCACCTGTTCCTTCACAGGCTTTGCGAAAGCCTTGTTCTTGACGATCGACTTCAGCACACCATCCAGAGTTTCGATGGCATTCACATTGCCTGCCTCCCCATCCTTCAGCAACAACTTAGTCACTTCGGAACAGGCGTCCATTGCCTTGGCGTTAGCACAAACCTTTGCACCGTAACCATAAGCAAACTGGGTGGGACAATTTTCAAAAGATTCGTTAGGCATTGCCTTGAAAATCTTTTCGTACACCTTCACGGCGTCATTGGGGTTCAACTTGCCGCAGTAAATTTCCTCGGCGACGCCCTTCTTCACCATTTTCTGAGCAGCGGCGATATCACCATTGTCTATAGCATCGTGAAGTTCCTGTTGTGCAAAGCTTGCAGAGGCCAGCGAGAATACCACGCCAGTAATAGATAAAAACTTTTTGTAATTGATGTCCATGCCAAAACCTTCCAATTTTTTGGCAACAAATATACAAAACCCAACCTAACAAGGCATTAAAACAATTCTTAACATTTTCAATTTCTATTTTTGGCGCCATGATTGATGTAAAGTTTGATGCAGAAAAAATCCGTAGTGAATTTCCCATGCTGGTAGCTGGCGATCAAGAAGCCAAGCCCTTGGCCTTCTTGGACAGCACCGCTACCACCCAGAAGCCCGATTGCGTCATTGATGTTATGAACGACTTCTACCGCGAACATTACAGTTCCGTAAAGCGCGGCGTGTATCGTCTCAGCGCTCGTACTACCGAAGCCTACGAAGCCACCCGCAAGAACATCGCCAAGTTCATCAACGCCAAGAGCGAAAACGAAATCGTCTTTACCCGCGGCACCACCGAAAGCATCAATCTGGTGGCCTGGAGCTATGGACGTAAGTTTTTCAGCGAAGGCGACGAAGTTCTCATTAGCGGCCTAGAGCATCACGCCAACATCGTAAGCTGGCAGATTGTAGCCGAGATGAAGGGCGCAAAAATCAAGGTCATTCCCGTAAAGGATGACGGCGACTTGGATTTGGAAAAGTTGCCGGAACTTCTCACCGAAAAAGTGAAGATGGTGGCGGTCACCCACGTGAGCAACGCCGTTGGAACCGTCAATCCTATTAAAGAAATTATCGTAACTGTACGCAAGAACGCGCCCCAGGCAAAGATTCTCATTGACTGCGCCCAGAGTTCCTCTCACTTGAAGATCGATGTGCAGGAACTGGACTGCGACTTTATTGCATTTAGCGGACACAAGATGTACGGCCCCACAGGCATCGGCGTTTTGTACGGCAAGTACGATGTACTGGATTCCATGCCTCCTTGGCACGGCGGTGGCGAAATGATCAAGAACGTCACCTTTGAAAAGACAACCTACGCCGACGTCCCCGAACGTTTCGAGGCTGGTACGCCCGCCATTGCAGAAGTTCTGGGCTTGGGCAAGGCTGTGGAATGGATTCAGGAAATCGGTCTGGACAACATTCGCGAACACGAAGAAAAAATCGTGAAGTACGCTTTGGAACAGCTGGCCACCATCCCGCAGATTAAGGTCCTTGGCAGTCCCAAGAATCGCGGCGCACTCATTAGCGTAACGCTGGATGGAATCGCCGTCAGCGACGCCGCCATGATCCTTGACGAAGAAAACGTCGCTGTGCGCAGTGGCCACCACTGCGCTCAACCGGTCATGGACCGGTTCGGCGTTGACGCCACCCTGCGATTGTCCTTCGGAGTCTACTCTCAGGAACGTGACGTAGACCGATTCATCGCAGGCATCAAGCGAGTCATTAAGTTGTTCGCATAAAGATAAAATCGCTCTCACTTGAGGGCGATTTTCATTTACTAGATTTGGAATATACGAGGAGAACCTATGTCAGAACAACAAGATTCCGTTCACATCCACATTAAGTCTTTAGGCAGAGCCGTAGAATTTCCAGTAAAGAGTTCTGAAACCTGCAAGAAATGCAAGGGCACCGGCACGAAAGACAAAAAGCCCTGTCCTTACTGCTGCGGCTCGGGACAAGTCAAGATGTTGGATTGCATTCAATGCAACGGAACAAAGGTTGCTTCCGACAGATCTCCCTGCAAGTGTTGCAAAGGCACCGGCACCCTCACCGAAGTCAAGACCCGAGAATTCTTGGATGCCCGCGAATTCTGCGAAAACTTCAAGAAGAATCCTGCAAAGACACTTTTGATTTGCCTCGCCTGTTTAGCAGCGCTGGGCGTTTGCTCACACATCATTTCTGGCTATGTATTCGTTTACTTCATGTTCCTGAAAACTTGGCCCTGCTACGTTTCCCTTCTGGTTGGTATGGGCGGCGCGTTCTACGTTCTGGTTTGCCTCAACAAGATGAACAAGGGTTCCTATCTACCGGCAACCACAAAGGGCTTAATCAATTTCGCAGTTATCGCAGTTTGGATTGCAGCCATCGCCATTCCAGGCCCTGTCACCGGGCGCTACTGGTGGGTTGAAAAAGAAACCAAGAACACCATAACCGACGCCCTCGTGGAACAAGGTCTCGCATGCCAAAGCGTGAAAGTTGACCGCGCTGATGGCGATGATTACCATGCCATAGCAACGCTCTCTAATGGAGACAAAGTCGAAGTGATCACCCACTTCAAGAACGAGCGCGGACACGGCAATAAGATTGCATACTCCATTCATGTGGAACCCGTGAATCAATAATCTTAAAAGAAAGTCCCCGGCACTTCATAAGAAGTGTCGGGGGACGTTTTTTCGGTTTAAGTGCGGCCCCTCGGCTATGCTCGGGGACCTTAACCGGAATGCAATTAGTAAATGAACATCATCTCGCGGTACTTGGGCAGGGGCCACATTTCGTCGGAGACGACTTTTTCAAGAGCGTCAACGATCTTGCGGGTTTCTGCCATGGCAGCGAGAATGCCTTCATGTTCGCCAGCGAGAGCAGATTCAACCTTAGCCACAGCGGCCATCAGGTCCTTGCAGCCTTCACCCAAAGACTTCACGTAGGCATCCACACCGGGGAAACCCTGGTTGAGAGCCATTTCGTTGGTCTTGAGGGCGCAGGAGTAAGCCTCCACCACCTTGGGCAAGATAATGTTCTTGGCCATGTCGCGGCAGATTTCGCCTTCGATGCGAACGCGCTTGTGGTAGTCTTCCACGTTCACTTCGTAACGGGATTCCATTTCCACGCGGTTCATGACGCCGTACTTTTCGAAGAGGGCAATGTTGGCTTCGTTCTTGAGAGCCTTCAGAGCTTCCAGAGAAGTGCGGATGTTGGGAAGGCCGCGGCGTTCTGCTTCGGCAATCCACTCGTCGGTATAACCGTTTCCGTTGAAGATGACTCGCTTGTGTTCCTTCACGATCTTCTGAAGAATCTTCTGGAGACCGGTGTGGAAATTCTTGTCATCCAACTTTTCCAGCTGTTCGGCAATCATGTCGAATGCCTCTGCAACGATAGTGTTCAGAACCACATTGGGTTCGGAGCAGGACTGGCTGGAACCCGGCGCACGGAATTCGAACTTGTTGCCAGTGAAAGCAAAAGTACTGGTACGGTTACGGTCCGTAGCATCACGGGGCAGCGGCGGCAAACTGTCGGAGCCAAGCTTCATGGCGCCGGCCTGCTTACTAGACTTGGGAGCGCCCTGTTCCAGCTGTTCAATCACATCCATGAGCTGGTCGCCCAAGTACATAGAAACGATGGCCGGAGGCGCTTCGTTAGCACCCAAGCGATGGTCATTGCCTGCGCCAGCGGTAGTCATGCGGAGCAAGTCTGCGTGAGAATCCACCGCATAAATCACAGCGCAAAGAGTGGTGAGGAACACGGCATTTTCGTGAGGATTGCTACCCGGATTCAGCAGGTTGCCGGAACCATAGGAAACGCTCCAGTTGTTATGCTTGCCAGAACCGTTCACACCAGCGAAAGGCTTTTCGTGAAGGAGGCAAACCAGACCATTCTTGTCAGCCACATTGCGAAGAACTTCCATCACCTGCATGTTGTGGTCGCAAGCCAGGTTCACTTCTTCGAACATGGGAGCAAGTTCAAACTGAGCAGGAGCCACTTCGTTGTGACGAGTCTTTGCAGGAATGCCAAGCTTCCACAGTTCCATTTCCACTTCGTTCATGAAGTTCAAAATACGAGCGGGAATAGAACCGAAGTAATGGTCATCCATCTGCTGATGCTTTGCAGGAACAGCACCGAACAGAGTGCGGCCAGCCTGATACAGGTCCGGACGCTGTAAATAGAAACGCTTGTCGATGAGGAAGTATTCCTGTTCGGCACCGAGAGTAACGGTGGTCTTCTTCTTGCCAGCCTTGAAGCAAGCCATCAAACGTTCGGTGGACTTGGAAAGAGCCTGCAGGGAGCGCAGCAGCGGAGTCTTCTTGTCCAAAGCTTCGCCAGTGTAAGAGCAGAACGCAGTAGGAATGCAAAGAGTTGCACCATTGCCATGACGCTTGATGAAAGCGGGGCTAGTGGGATCCCAGGCAGTATAACCGCGGGCCTCGAAAGTAGAACGGATGCCGCCGCTGGGGAAAGAGGAAGCGTCCGGTTCGCCAACAATCAGGTTCTTGCCGCTGAACACCATGATGGCTTCGCAACCGCCGAGGCCATCCGGTTCCAAGAAGGAGTCATGCTTTTCGGCGGTGGAGCCAGTGAGGGGCTGGAACCAGTGAGTAAAATGAGTGGCACCGCGATCCATTGCCCACTTCTTCATGGCATGAGCCACTTCGCCGGCAATGTTCGGGTCCAGGGGAGCACCCTGTTCAATCGTAGCAAGAAGCTTCTTGCAGATATCCTTGGGCAGGTAAACCTTCATGGCGTTGGCGTTAAACACATCTTCGCCGTAGTAATCCACGTTGACGGTTTCGGCAGGCTTTACCGGTGCGGTTGCGGCCTTGGCGATTTCGTCAATGGTATTCTTTCTATAGGTGCTCATAATGTTTTTCCTTGTGTGTGAAGGCAAAAGTAGGAACAAAGAAGCGGTCTTTCATCATTTTTTTAGGGTATTTGCCCATCATTTTATTACAATTTTGTAAAAAAGAACAATTATTTTACAAAAAAGTAAAACAAAGCCAAAATTATTTAGTATATTTGGGTCACATTTCTCTCCTAGAACATGCTGCGTCGGGGTTAGTACTCCTTTAAAATCACCCTGACGCAGCAACTTCTTTATAGCCCGCCCCTGCGGGATGAGATAGATATGGATTTTGTAGCGCTTGAAAATTCAGCTTTTGAAGAAATTGCCGAGACACTGCGCTCGGTACGCAAGCGTGATGAACAATTAAGCAAAATCCAGAACATTCTTTCCCAAAAATTCGATACCGCAAGCGCCGCCCATCAGGACGAATGCGATAAAATTCGCGACCTAGTGAAGGGCAAGCCAGGCGAACTCATCGGCAACACTAGCGAAATGCGCGCGGTTCGAGACCAGGTAAGGCACATCGCCCCCTCCATCGCTTTAGTTCTAGTCCGAGGAAATGCAGGCACCGGCAAGGAGTACGTGGCCCGAAGCATCCATCAGCTTTCCGACCGTAGGGACAAGCCCTTCGTCATGCTGAACTGCAGCACTCTGAGCGAAGTAAACAACGCCAACTCCTTCGAAAGCGAGCTGTTCGGTTACGAACGCGGAGCATTTACAGGCGCAACCAGCCGACGTTTAGGAAAAGCGGAGCAGGCCTTAGGCGGCACCCTATTTCTAGACGAAGTAGCCAGCCTCAACATTAACGCCCAGGTAAAACTCCTGCAGTTTATCCAAGACGGGAAATTCAGCCGTCAGGGAAGCAACATCGTGCAGAATGCCGACGTGCGCTTGATTGCCAGCACCGCACGAAACCTGGAGCAAATGATCCAGCAGGGGCTTTTCCGCGAGGATCTTTATTACCGTCTCAATGTTTTCCAGATTCATCTCACGGATCTTTTCCAGCGAAAGACGGACATCCTACTATTGGCGGATTATTTCATCGCCAAAATGAACTTGAAATACGGCAAGAACATCACTCGCCTTAGCTCCCCCGCTATCGACATGCTATTAAGCTATCACTGGCCCGGCAACGTCCGCGAGTTGGAGAACTGTATTGAACATGCCTGCTTAGTAACGACGGACGTGGCTATTAACGCCTATGATTTACCGCCTACCCTACAGACGGACGTTACATCCGGTACGGCTCTTTTGCCCGAGGGCACGGCACCGCTTTCCACGTTAATTGACAGCTACGAGCGCGAAATTATCAGCGAAGCCCTGCGCCGCCATAAAGGCAACATGAGCGCCGCCGGCAGAGACCTTGATCTAAGCCCCCGCGTGATGCACTATAAAGTCAATCGCTTGGGAATCGAAGTGAATAAAAGTTAAAAAGGCCCGGCATAAGCCGGACCTTTTCCCTTACCCCCAGGATTTACCTAACCCACCTGGATTCACCCTTTTAAGGAAATCTCTTTTCTTACTCAACGATAGCGATGCTGTAGGGAGCAAGAGCCTTTTCAGCGGCGGAAGGAACCTTAGTCACTTCCTTACCATTGTAGGCATAAATGGCTTCTGCACCATAGGTGCGATCACCCACATAAAGGATACCGGTAGCAGCGTCAATGGCCAAGCCGCCTTCAGCATCATCAATGCCCTTGATGGTTTCTACAGAACCGCTTGCCAAGTCAACCTTAACAACCGGAGCTTCAGTTGCATAGGTGGTCATGTCCATGCCCTTGTAAGCAACAGCATAGGCAACACCGGCTTCGTAATCAGCGACAAAGTTGTAGACGCCTGCACCAATCTTCTTGCCGGAGACGTACAGTTCAGAAGACTTCTTAGAAAGATCAACCTTTTCAACGCCGCGTTCGTCATCAGCGTCGGTACCATAGCTAGCGTTGTAGGCACCCATGGTAGCAACATAGACGTTACCCTTCACCACCTTAACAGCAGAAGGGTTGGAAGTTGCAAGCTGGATGGTATCCAGAAGAGCGCCATCATTCAGCTTATACATAGCCAAGAGGCCCTTGGGGTAAGAAGTGCCCGTCCAATTGCCAGCAGAATCGTATTCGGAGATATAACGCTGGAAGACAGCGAACAGAGTGTCACCGCTAACTTCGAAGTCAGCCAGGTTCGGAGAGTAACCACCCTTAGAAATGAAGTCCGTGGTCTTCACAGTCTTCACCACCTTACCGTCCTTCAGGGAGATCTTCACGAAGCTATCGGTACCTTCCAGAGCAACCCATGCTTCATCCTTACCAGCGGCAACAATGTCGGTGGGGTTGGAATAGTCATCCAGAGAGGCTTCCCAGGAAACCTTCTTGCTCTTGGTATCAATGAGGGCAACGTTATCAGAACCGGAACGTTCCAGAGCGTAGAGCTTGCCGTCAATAGTCACCAGCTTGGTGTCCTGATAAATGTCGAGGGACTTCTTGGAGATGGAGTCATTTTCAACCCAGCGAATTTCACCAGTCTTGTAATCAGAGCCAATGACAAATACAGAACCGGAAACAACTTCAGCAGAAGAGGAAGAAGACTTTTCATCTTCCTTAACAGAAGAGGAAGACTTATCTTCCTTAACGGAAGAGGAAGAATCATCCTTGTCGAAAGCAGGTTCGCCAGCGGCAATAGAGTTGTGATCGCAAGCCTGCATAAAGAAAGCAAAGGTGCTTGCAGCGAGAAGAGTCAAGTATTTTTTCTTCATCATGTTTTTTCCTTTTTGTGTCGTCACAAAGATTTCGCATTCCACTTGGTCAACAAAATCCCTGCGCGGGGGCTAGAACCCCTGGGTTAGTGTAAGTTTGTATTCCCTCCCCGGAGTGGGAAATGGAGTGTAAAAATTGCGGTAGGATTCATCCGAGATATTGTCTACAGAAAAAGCCAGACGGGTGGATTCAAAAGGTTTAAATCCGAGAACAGCCTTATGGATGGCTACGGCGGGCTGTTCCATTCGGTTCGCACGGTCACTATAAATTTTGGTGCGATAACTGGAGGACCAGCTAAAGTCAAAATGGAAGGGCAGGTTCAACTGCAGTTCCGCATAATAGGAACGAGCAGGCTCTCCAGGCAATTTATTATTGCGGTAGGCCTTTTCCCTAGACTGATCCACGGCATCCTGGAACGTGGCACGGAGAATCGCCCGCATGAAATCCACCGGGGCACTTTCCACTTCTACTTCGAAGCCTGATATGCTGGCGTCATCCAGATTAAAAGGTTTCATGAAGGAAGCAGAATTCACCCAGAAAATTCCGTTTTCCATCTGAGTATGATAATAGGTCGCACGCAAGATCGTCTTGCGATTTTTTGTTGCAGCAAAGGCGCTTGCCTCAAAACGGTAAGCTATTTCGTCCTTCAAATCGGGATTGCTGATCACCCCCGGATACACGCCATAAAGTTCCATCAAGTCTGGCTTTCTATAGAAGCGTCCAAAGCTTGCTGACCCGCCAAATCGGGAATCCTCGCGGCCAACCTTCAGCAAACCGCGGGCGGAATAAGACAAGTTCTTTTCCGCAGAATTCTCCAGAGTTTTCGTGAAGGTCGGCAAGACCATGGTTCCCCCGTGAACTTCATCGGAAACACCCAGCAAGGAACCTTCGGTACCTACAGCGAACCAGGGAAGAAAACGAAACTCCCCATCGCCAGCCAGAGAGAAGGAGTAACGATCCAGAGCCCAGCCCGCAGAATTGCCCCGCGGGGTATAGTAATCAGCTCCACCAGCCACCCGAAGGTTTACATCTAGCCGTTCTCCATAATAACTAGCAGTCAGCTCCGGAATAAATTTATAGCCACCCGTTCCATATTCCAGATTGTCCGTAGAGACGTATCCAATATGATCTACCGGATAGTAGGAATGGGAAACCGACTTTTCAAATTTTCCCGTCAGGCCCAATTCCAGCCAAAGCCATCCAAAGTATTCGGGAAATTCCATGCGGTAGCTGGCCTGGGCATTTTGCCCTTCGAAGCCGGCAAATGTGGTCTGGTAATCTTCACGACCGGGGTTACCCGCATCGGACATGGAGGCATTCAAGGAGAATGTGGAGAAACCTCCAAAGCCATGGAGGATGCGGTACTTCACATTACCGGAATATTCCGTATACTGGGCATTCTTTCGAACATCCGTAAAGTCATCATCCTTATTATAGTTGGTGCCGTTACGGTTGGTAAATTCGTAATCATTGTCGGAATGGCGAGCGGACAGTGTGGCCGCAAAAGTAGCGCTATCCGTCACACGAGTCTGGACCTGCGCAGATCCTTCCCAGAAGTTATGACTTCCATAACTGGCGAGGATTCGTCCTGACGTTTTTGGGCCACCGCGATCCACAGCGGACTTGGTCACAAAATTGACGGCACCGCCAATTCCTGCGCCACCGAATCTCGCAGGGACACGATCCTTGTAGACTTCAATTTTTTCAATCTGGTTCAAGTCAATCTGCCCCAGATCCACCGCACCGCCGCTGCCATCGTTCAAGGGAACCCCATCCATGCAGATAACCACATTCTTAGCAGCAATTCCTCGAATGCTTATGGTCTGGAAACTACCCAGGCCACCCTGGCGATAATACTGAATTCCAGGCAGAGTAGCCAGAAGTTCAGCGGCGGAATAAGGTTTACCTTCCCAGGCATCCTTGGTAATTTCGGTAAAACTGGTGCTTTTTTGAGAGACTGCGGGGGCTTGGGCAACCACGTCGGTAGAACCCAGGTCCTGAATAGGGCCATCCTGGGCACATACGCAACAGGCCGCTGCTAGTGCTAGCGCGGCAAATCTTGTCCATGTCTCTCGCATCGGACTCCAGATGGACACGGCACACGACCGTATTCCTTAGCTACCTCACAGTTCTTCTGACTGGGGGATCATTCTACTCCTGACTCCTTCACACGAGAGTTCGAATCGCTTATCTCGCATTGGTTCATGTCAGTTTCGTCCTCCCTTACAGCGGCGGGACCGTTCCCGGTTTTCACGGGATTCTCTTACGGGCAAAAAGTTTTTTTCTTCTCGCCACGCAGCCTTTCACAGCACAAGGCAACTTTTTGTTAACATAATATAAAAAAGAGTAACATACCCCTCAAGAGCAAGGGCTATCAGTAATTTTTATAAACGGCACCATAGGACGTCCAATGGCACGCCCTACAATACGTACGAAAATAATCACAAGATTGTAATAATTTCAGCCATTTTCTCCTCTTTTTTTAAAGTATTCCACCCAACTTCACCATTTACATTTTTCAAAAAAGGTAAATTTGGCTCAAATAACATTAAACTAATCACCTTGGCGGTTCATCCGCTAAAGATCAATAACTATGAGCCTAAAAATCGTTGTACTTGCTAAGCAAGTTCCTGACACACGAAATGTGGGTCCCGACGCCATGACGGAACAGGGTACCATCAATCGTGCTGCCTTGCCTGCAGTCTTCAACCCTGAAGACCTGAATGCATTGGAACAGGCCCTTCGCCTGAAGGATCAGTTCCCCGGTTCCACCATTTCCGTTGTGACCATGGGTCTCCCCAAGTCCGCCGAAGTTGTTCGCGAAGCTCTCTATCGCGGCGCTGACGAAGGTTTCGTTGTTACCGACCGTACTCTCGGTGGTGCAGATACCTTGGCTACCAGCTACACTCTGGCTCAGGCTATCAAGAAAGTTGGCAACTACGACATCATCCTCTGCGGCCGTCAGGCTATCGATGGTGATACCGCACAGGTCGGTCCCCAGATCGCTCAGAAGTTGGGCCTCACTCAGGTGACCTACGCCGAAGAAATTCTCTCCCTGGACCCGGCAGCCAAGAAGGTTGTGATCCGTCGCCTCATCGACGGTGGTGTCGAAACCGTGGAAGCACCGCTGCCGCTGGTCGTAACCGTTAACGGTTCCGCAGCTCCCTGCCGTCCCCGTAACGCAAAGCGCCTCATGAAGTACAAGGCAGCAACTGCTGTTGCCGAACGTGCTCCCGAAGCCGCTGAAAAGTACGCAGCCCTTATCGCCGAAAAGCCCTACCTGGACATCGCCCAGTGGGGTGCAGCCGACATCGATGCAGATCCTGCACAGATCGGTAAGGCCGGTTCTCCGACCAACGTTAAGGCCGTCAAGAACATTGTGTTCAAGGCTAAGGAAAGCCGCACTCTCACCGCTAGCGATGAAGATGTGGAAGGCCTGATCAAGGAACTCTTAGAAGGAAAGATTATCGGTTAACCTATGAATAACGTATTTGTATATTGCGAAATTGAAGGGACTACCGTTAAGGACGTTTCCCTCGAATTGCTCTCCAAGGGCCGTAAGCTGGCCGACACCCTGGGTGTTCAGCTGGAATGCATTTGCGCAGCCTCTGGTATCGACGGCATTGAAAAGCAGGTTTTCCCCTACGGTGTGGACAAGGTTCATGTGTTCGACGCTGAAGGCCTGTTCCCCTACACCACCAATCCCCATGCATCTCTCGTGATCAACCTGTTCAAGGAAGAACAGCCCCAGATCTGCCTCATGGGTGCAACCGTGATTGGTCGTGACCTTGGCCCCCGCATTTCTGCTGCTACCCACAGTGGTCTGACTGCAGACTGTACCGAACTCGAAATCGACAGCTTCGAAATGAGCATCGGTGGCGTCAAGAAGTTCTACGAAAATCAGCTTTGCCAGATTCGTCCGGCTTTCGGCGGTAACATCGTTGCTACCATCGTGAACCCGGAACACCGCCCGCAGATGGCTACCGTCCGCGAAGGTGTGATGAAGAAGGAAATCAAGGACGCTAACTACAAGGGTGAAGTTGTCAAGCACGACGTCGCCAAGTACGTCCCCGAAGCAGAATACGTGGTAAAGGTTCTGGAACGCCACGTTGAAGCCGCCAAGAACAACCTGAAGGGAGCTCCCATCGTTGTTGCCGGTGGTTACGGCATGGGCTCCAAGGAAAACTTCGACCTGTTGTTTGAACTGGCTAAGGAACTCCACGGTGAAGTGGGTGCAAGCCGCGCTGCTATTGACGCTGGCTTCGTTGACCACGATCGTCAGATCGGTCAGACCGGCCTCACTGTCCGCCCGAAGGTTTATATCGCTTGCGGTATTTCCGGCCAGATCCAGCACATCGCTGGTATGCAGGACTCCGGCATTATCATCTCCGTGAACAATGACCCGGACGCTCCCATCAATGCAATTGCTGACTACGTCATCAACGGCAACGTTGAAGAAGTGGTTCCCAAGTTAATCAAGTACTACAAGGCAAACAACAAGTAGGTTTAGCTCTATGGCAAATTTTTATACTGACCATCCGGAGATTAAGTTCAATCTCGAAAGCAGCCCCTTGATGAACCGCATTGTGGAACTCAGGGAAAATGGCTTTGCTAATGAAGAAAAGTCCGATTACGCTCCGGCCGACTACGCCGACGCAATCGACAACTACAACAAGGTTTGCGAACTGGCTGGCGACATCGTTTCTAACGTGATCGCTCCCAACGCAGAAGCAGTTGATGCAGAAGGTCCTCATTGCGAAAACGGACGCGTCCGCTACGCAAGCAAGACTTACGAAAACCTGGAAGCAACCGTAAAGGCAGGCCTTTGCGGCGTTACCATGCCCCGTCGTTTCGGTGGCTTGAACTTCCCCGTTACTGCATACACCGCCATTAACGAAATGATCGCCGCCGGCGACGCAGGTTTCGAAAACATCTGGTCCCTTCAGGACTGTATCGAAACTCTGTACGAATTCGGTGACGAAGACCAGCGTTCTCGTTTCGTCCCCCGCATTTGCGCAGGCGAAACCATGTCCATGGACTTGACCGAACCGGATGCAGGTTCTGACTTGCAGCGCGTGATGCTGAAGGCAACCTACAGCGAAGCAGACAAGTGCTGGTACCTGAACGGCGTGAAGCGCTTCATCACCAACGGTGACTCCGACATTCACCTGGTTCTTGCCCGCTCTGAAGAAGGCACCAAGGATGGCCGCGGTCTTTCCATGTTCATCTACGACAAGCGCGACGGTGGCGTCGATGTTCGTCGTATCGAAAACAAGATGGGTATCCACGGTTCTCCGACCTGCGAACTGGTTTACAAGAACGCTAAGGCAGAACTCTGCGGCCGTCGCAAGTTCGGTCTCATCAAGTACGTGATGGCCCTCATGAATGGCGCTCGTCTCGGTATCGCTGCACAGGCAGTGGGTATCAGCCAGGCTTCCTA